>JBOHSC010000082.1:0-6363 GCA_050733115.1 Gemmatimonadales bacterium | reverse complement strand
AGTCCCGGCTGTACCGCGTTCAGCAGGCTCGATTTGCCGGCGCCGGAGGGCCCGGTCACCACGGAAATTCTTCCCGCCAGGGCGGCCGCGAACGTCGCCACTCCGAGCCCGGTCGACACGCTGGTGGGATACACCTCGTAGCCGGCCCGCCGCATGCGATGCACCAGCGCGTCGCCGGGATCGAGATCGACCTTGTTGACCACCACGGCGGCGGCGATCTCGTTGGCCTCGGCGACGACGAGCAGGCGATCGATGAGCTGGGGGATGGGTGCGGGACGGGCCGAGGCGGTGACGACGAAGACTTGATCGATGTTGGCGGCCACCGGGCGGGCGCCGCGCCCCTCGGGCACTCGCCGCTCGAGCAGGGTGGTGCGCGGCTCGATCGACATGATGCCGTGGAGCTCGCCGCCGGGATCGGACTCGAGCCGCACCCGGTCTCCCACGACGAGGCGTTGGGTTTCGCGCTTCACCTTTCCCCGGAGCACCGCCCGGATTTCCCCCTCCGGAGTGGCGACCCGATAGACCGATCCGTCGCGCTCGAGCACGGTGCCGAGGATGCCGCTCACCACTCCGCGGGAGCTCGGGCGATCGCCTCGTCCAGCGCAGCCTTCACATCGTAGAGCGAAAGGCTGCGGAGCCTGGAGCCAGCCTCTTCGCGGGTGCGCCCCCAGGCGAGGATTTCGGTCTCGACGTGGCCGATCGGCCTGTCACCGGCCGGAGACCAGCGCACGAAAAGAAGTGCCGCGCCGAAGCGATCGCGCTCGTCGGGCTCATCCTCGACGTAGATCGCGACAGAGTAGGCCTGGCCGTCGCTTCCGCCGAAGGCGGCGGCGCGCTCGTGCTTCTCCATGTATCCGCCCAGCGTCAGCTCGCTCACCGTCCCGGCATCGATTCCCGAATCATGTTTCCGAGGAGAAAGGCGATGTTGGCGGGTCGCTCCGCCAATCGCCGCATGAGATAAGGATACCACTGCGTCCCGAAGGGGATGTAGACCCTGAGATGGTGTCCCTCCCGCCGGAGCCGCTCCTGAAGATCTCGCCGGACGCCGTAGAGCATCTGGAATTCGAAGCGGTCGCCGCCGATCGTCTCGCGCCTGACCAGTTGCCGGGCGTGGGCGATGATCGCCTCGTCGTGGGTAGCCAGTCCCGGATAGTTGCCGGAGCGCAGCAGACGGTCCATCAGGCGGACGTAATTGCTGTCCACGTCGGCCTTGTCCGGGAACGCCACGTCGGCGGGCTCGAGGTAGGCGCCCTTGCAGAGACGCACCCGCGCCCGCATGGCGATGAGCTTCTCGATGTCCTGCTCCGACCGACGGAGCATCGACTGGATGACGACGCCACAGTGGGCGCCGAATGTGGGGAAGAGATGGCGGGAGAAGAAATCGAGGGTTCGCTGCGTATACTCGGAGCCTTCCATGTCGAGCCGGACGAATCCGTTGTGGGCCCTGGCTCGCTCGAGGATGGCTGTCATGTTCGCCAGACAGAGATCCTCCCGGATGTCGAGCCCCATCTGGGTGAGCTTGACCGAGACATTGACCTCGACACCGCTCGTCGCCATCCGCTCCAGCATCCTCAAGTACTGATCCCGCGCCGCGATAGCCTCGGCTTCGGCGGTGATGCTCTCGCCGAGGAGGTCCAGCGATGAGGTGACTCCCTTCCGGCTCAACGCCTTGGCGGCCTCGACTCCGGAGTCCACCGATTCTCCGGCAACGAACCGCGAGGCGAACTTCCTGGCCAGCCTGTTCCGGCGCACAAAATTGAAGATGCCCTGCCGCTCGGAGAGCCAGAGCAGTCCCTGTCGCATGAGCACGGGTGTTGTCCTGTCGAGATCGTGGCGGGGCGGTCGGCGGCCCTTGGCGCACACGAAGGTAGCCGGGGGCAGCATCTGGCGGGAGCCATCGAGAAACGGCAAGGGCCCGGCGACGGAAACGAAGCGCCGGGCCCCAGTTTGAGTGCGGAAGAGCGGGATGTCGACCTGCTACTGAAAAAGGGCGTGGGAAGGCTACATCCCGCCGGAGTACCCGCCGTTCGTGCCCCCGCCAGCGCCGCTTCCACCACCCGTGCCCGTGGTGCCGGATGTCGAAGTGACGGTGATCGTGCCCGACATCACGGCGGCACCGTGAATCGTGCAGTGGTACGGGTAGGTTCCGGCGGTCATGAACGTGCGAGCGAACGTCCCCGAACTCTGGGTGCTCGAGTTGGGGCCGCCGTCGTCGAACGTGACGTTATGACCCACTCCCCCCGGATTCCAGTCCCATGTAACCGTGGTGCCCACGGCCACCGAGAGAGTCACAGGGTTGAAGAAGTTGTTTCCGACCTGAATGTCGCCGGCGGGTGTATTCTCCGCGGGGGTCCCGCTGCTGCCGCTGCTGCAGGCGAGAGCGGCCAGTGACGCCAGACCCGCGAGTATCGTCCCTCTGTTCATCTTTGCTCTCCCGAAAGATCCATAGATACCGGTCGCCGACGGGGTGGTCTTGCACCGGGCGAGCCACCTTGTATGCTGATAGTCACCGTACGCGGACGATGCAATGGAGAACGCATGAACCGTCGGAGAACCTCGAGCGGTCCGCTCCAGTTGAGGAGGGCCACTATCGCCGGGTTCACGCTCACCGAAGGCGTGCATTCCGGCGGCAGCAGCCTGCCCTGGCACACGCATGATGGCCCCACCCTCTGCCTCGTTCTCGACGGATCCTTCATCGAGGAATCGGCGGGCGGCGCGTTGCTCTGCACCCCTTCCACCCTGAAGGTCATGCCGGCAGGCGAGCCGCATTGCGACCGCTTCGATCACGGTGACGCGCACGGCCTCCACATCGAGGCTGACCCCGCACGCGCCGCCGCAATCCGCCCCTTCTCGCTGTTGCTCCAGGAACGGGTGTCGTTCGACGGAGGGCCGCTCGCCGCGATCGGGCGGCGGATCTTTCGCGAGTTCACTCAGATGGACACCGCAGCGCCGCTCGCCATCGAGGGCCTCCTCCTGGAGATGCTGGCCTGGGCCACTCGTGAGAAGGACCTGCGACGCATCGGTTCGGGGCCGGCATGGCTGGCCAGGGCGCGGGATGTGCTCCACGACGACCCCGCCGCCCACATCAGCCTGGGGGGACTGGCGCGGGAGGTCGGCGTGCACGCCGTCACCCTGGCGCGGGCATTCCGGCACACCTACGGGTGCAGTGTAGGCGAGTACCTCCGGCGTCTTCGCATCGTGCGGGCAGCACGCCGGCTGGAAGAGTCCGAACTTTCTCTCGCCGAGATTGCCGTCGCCGCCGGCTTCGTGGACCAGAGCCACTTCTCCAACGTCTTCAAGCGCCAGACGGGATTCTCCCCCTCCGCCTTCCGCCGCTGGGTCCGCGCCCGCTGAGGCGCCGCGCCCGGCTCGCGTTCACCGCCTTCCTCGCCCTGTACGGGCTCGTTCTTCTGCTCCACCCGGAGCGCTACGGCTTCCTCGACAGTCTCGACCTCGCCATCCACGAGTCCGGGCACCTCATCTTCGGCCCGTTCGGCGAGTTCATCGGGTTTCTCGGTGGAACGCTCATGCAGCTCATCGTGCCGGCGGTATTCGCCGGCTATTTCCTCCACCGGCGCGATCGATTCGCGGCCACCGTGGCGCTCTGGTGGGTCGCGCAGAATCTCTGGAACATCTCGGTCTACGTGAGCGACGCGCGCGCGCAGGAGCTGCCGCTGGTCGGTGGCGGCGAGCACGACTGGCTCTATCTCCTGGACACGATGAACCTGCTGGAGAAGGACCTCGCGATCGGCCGGGCGGTCCACCTGCTGGGTGTGGTGCTCTACGGGCTTTCGATCATCTGGGGGGTGCGGACGGCGGGAGAGGAACCGGCGGAGAATCAGGCCAGCCGCATCCGCTCGAGCAGCCTCTGAAAGCGCGGGTCGCCCCGCAACCCGTCGAGGAGCGGTTCCACATTGAGATAGCAGAGCCACCCGCGCCGCTCCTCGAAGGCGCGGTCGAGCCACTCGAAGGCAGCGTCCTTCTCGCCGAGGGCGGCGTGGACCATCACGAAGGCCACCGGCGAGACGTATCTGCTGGTGGCTTCGGCAGCGAGCTCCCCGAGCACCGTTCGCGCATCCGCAACTCTACCGCGTGCCGCGGCCACCGTGCCGAGTCCTGCCGTGGCGAGGGCGGAGTTCTCGGATAGTGCGATCGACTCCCTGAACGCCGCCGCCGCCTCGTCGTACTGGCCGAGCTGGAGATAGGCCAGGCCGAGAAGACGGTGATTCTCCTCGGAGGTGGGGTTCATGGCGAGGGCCCGGCGGAGATGTTCGAGGGCCTCTTCGGGCTGTCGTGCGTAGTAGTTCAACCACCCCATGCTGCGGCGGATGGAGACCGACGCCGGATCCAGCTCGATCGCCAACCGGCCATCCGACAGGGCCGCTTCCCGGCGCCCCATGGCCACCAGGAACCACGAGTGCCACTGCCTCGCCACCGAGTAGCGGGGGTTGAGCTCGAGCGCACGACTCAGCTCTCGTCCGGCCGCCACCCAGTCCCAGTCGTAGATGAACGTCACCCAGCCGAGCGAAGTGTGCGCCTCGGCGAGCGTCTCGTCGAGGGCGAGCGCGCGGCGCGCCTCGACCTTTGCCCGCTCCATTCCTTCCCGCACCGGTGCGCCGCGGTAGTCGACCTGGAGCGCGTATGAATCGGCGAGCCCGGTGTATGCAAGCGCGTAGTTGGCGTCCTCGGCGATCGCCTGCTCGAAGAACCGGATCCCTTCGACGATCGCCTGGGGGGAGCGCCGGTTCCACCAGTAGCGGCCCTTGAGGTAGAGGTTGTACGCCTTGAGATTGGCGGTGTACCTCACCGGCGCCGGGGCTTCGAGATCGCGCAGGAGCGTCGAGCGCAGAGTGCCGACGATGGTCCGCGCGATCTCGTCCTGGATCGCGAAGACGTCTTCCAGCTCGCGGTCGAACCGCTCCGACCAGAGGGTGCGGCCGTCGGCCACGTTGGTGAGGTGCACCGCGATCCTGAGCCGGTTCCCCGCCTTCCGAACCGAGCCTTCCAGCACCGCCGACACGTTGAGCCGCGTCCCGATGGTGCGGATGTCTTCCTTCACGCCCTTGAGCGAGAAGACCGACGTGCGCGAAGCCACGTGCAGTCCTTCGACCTTGGCGAGCGCGGTGATCAGCTCGTCGGTCATCCCGTCGCTGAAATATTCGTTGTCGGGATCGGCGCTCGCGTTGACGAAGGGGAGCACGGCGATGGCCCGCGCGGCCGCCCCGACTCCGCCCGACACGCCCGGGGCGATTTCGGCCGACTGATCGACCAGCGCCGAGGAGAACTCCGCCATGTCCGGATAGCGCTCGGCGGGGACCTTGGAAAGCGCCCGGGTCACCGCGTGCTCCACGGCGGCCGGAACGTTCGGCCTGCGAATCCTGATCGAGACCGGGGTCTCGATGGCGTGGCGCGCCATCGTCGCGCGAGGACCGGCGCCGGCGAATGGAGGCTCGGCGGCCAGCATCTCGTAGAGGACGCAGGCCAGACTGTACTGATCGGTCCGGCCGTCGAGGTCCGCCTCGGCGCTCGCCTGCTCCGGGCTCATGTATGCCGGAGTGCCGACCGCGAAGCCCCGATCGGTCACGTAGACGTTGTCGCCGCCGGCAGCGGAGAGCGCGGTGGCCACGCCGAAGTCGGCGACGACCGGCTCGCCCTCGTGCAGGAGGATGTTCTCCGGCTTGATGTCACGGTGGATGACACCGAGCCGGTGGGCGTAGGCCAGGGCAGCCGCGACGGCGCGGGTGATGCGGAGCGCCACGTCCAGCGGGAGCGCGCCTTCGCGGGTGAGCCGGTCGCGCAGGCTCTCGCAGCCGGTGTAGGGCATGACGAAGTAGAGGAGCCCGTTCCACTCGCCGGAATCGTGCAGGGGGAGGATCTGCGGATGCGCCAGGCGGGCCGCGATCCTGATCTCACGGAGGAAGCGCTGAGGCTCATAGCCGCCTGGGCTCGGCCGCAGCACCTTGATGGCCACCTTGCGGGAGTACTTGAGGTCTTCGGCAAGGTAGACCGTGGCAGCGCCTCCGCGGCCGATCTCTTCCTCGATCAGGTAGCGGTCGGCAATCGCGGAGCGAAGGCGGTCGGCAAGGGGGTCGGACATGACCTATAACGGAACCCCCTCGCGCGCGCCGGCACAAGCTCAGGAGGGGTGGAAGCGGCCTCCGGTACGGGCCATCTCGGCCAGGATCGGCGCGGGGGTGAACCGAGGGCCGAACTGCTCCTCGAGGAGTTGGAGGGTTTGCGCCACTCGCTCGGCGCCGAGGTCGTCCATCAGGCGCAGCGGTCCCCCGCGGAAGGCAGGGAAGCCGATCCCGAAGAGCGCGCCGACGTCACCGTCGCGTGCACTGCGCACCACGCTGTCCGACC
>JBOHSC010000081.1:0-3981 GCA_050733115.1 Gemmatimonadales bacterium | reverse complement strand
CGTCAGACTTGAACTGACTAAAAAACGCTTATCAGGCGTGCGCTCTAACCACCTGAGCTACAGGCCCCTACCACGGGGAGCGGAGGATACCCATCCATCCGCGCCGACGCAACCGGGCCGGCGCGGGCGCCATACTCAGCGCTCCTCTTCCTCTTCGAGGTCCTCGAACTCCTCCAACTCCTCGTCGTCGAAGTCCTCCTCGTCGTCGAGGTCGTCGTCGTCGTCCAGGTCGTCGTCCTCATCCTCATCGTCGAAGGTGAAGCCATCGTCCTCGAATTCGTCGTCGTCCTCATCGAACTTGCGACGCAGGGTCGGGCTCCCCACCGACGTCTCCCAGGCCAACATGATGTCCTCCGCCATCGGGATAGTGTGTCAGGCGTTCAGGATGCGTCCGCCACCCGGGCGGCCCGCGCGGCCTTCTTGCGATCGTTCGCGGTGAGAACCCGCTTCCGCAACCGGATTGTCCTCGGCGTGACCTCGATCAGCTCGTCTTCCTCGATGTACTCGAGGGCGTACTCGAGAGTGATCTGGCGGGGCGGCTCGAGGATGACGTTCTCATCCGAGGCCGTCGTCCGCATGTTGCTCAGCTTCTTTTCCTTGGTGACGTTCACATCCATGTCGCCGGGACGCGAGCTCTCGCCGACGATCATCCCCTCGTACACCAGATCGCCCGGGGTAACGAACATCTGCGCCCGCTCCTGCAGGTTGCCGAGCGCGAAGGCCACCACCGCCCCCTCACGGTCGGCGACGAGCACGCCGCGCTTCCGTCCAGCCAGCGGACCCGCCCAGGGGCCGTAATCGAGGAAGCGGTGGTGCATGATGCCGTTGCCGCGGGTGTCGGTGAGAAACTCCGACCGGTAGCCGAAGAGACCGCGCGCCGGAATCCGGAAGGTGAGGCGCACCATTCCCTGACCCGGGTTCCGCATCTCGGTCATCTCGCTCCGCCGGGGCCCCAGCTTTTCCATCACGACGCCCATGTACTCCTCTGCCACATCGATTGTCAACTCCTCGTACGGCTCCAGCCGCTCGCCGTCGGGACCGAGGCGGGTGATGACCCGGGGCCGCGACACCTGGAACTCGTAGCCTTCCCGCCGCATCGTTTCCATCAGGATGCCGAGATGCAGCTCGCCGCGACCGGACACACTGTGCGTGTCGGGACTGTCGGTCTCCTCCACCCGGAGGGCGACGTTGCGCTCGAGCTCGCGGAAGAGGCGGTCGCGGAGCTGGCGGCTGGTGACGTACTTCCCATCACGCCCCGCGAAAGGGCCGTTGTTCACGATGAAGTCCACCGAGATCGTGGGCTCTTCGACAGCGATGCCCGCCAGCCGCTCGGGGGTGCCCACCGCGGTGACCGTCTTCCCGATCTCGATCGTCTCGAACCCCGACAACGCCACGATGTCGCCCGCCGACGCCGACTCGACCTCCACGCGGTTGAGCCCGTCGAAGGTGTAGAGCGTGGTGACGCGGTTGCGCTCGAACCCCTCGTCGCTCACCAGCCCCGGCTGGCCCAGCGGGAGCAACGACACCTCATCGCCGACGGTAACCCGGCCCCGCTCGATCCGGCCGATGGCGATGCGGCCGAGGAAGCTGGAGAAGTCGAGCGTCGAGACCAGCATCTGAAAGGGCCCCTCGGGATCGCCCCTGGGCTCCGGCACATGGTCGAGAATGGCCTGGAAGAGCGGCGTGAGATCGGTTCCCGGATGGTCGAGCCGGGTGGTCGCGGTGCCGAAGCGGCTCGATGTATAAAGGAAAGGGGCGTCGAGCTGCTCGTGGGTCGCTTCCAGATCGATGAACAACCCCAGCACTTCGTCGTGCACCCGGAGTGGCTCGGCGTCGGCCCGGTCGATCTTGTTGATCGCGACGATGGGACGAAGCCCCAGCGCCAGCGCCTTCCTGGTGACGAAGCGGGTCTGGGGCATCGGACCTTCCGCGGCGTCCACCAGGATCAGCACACCGTCCACCATGCGAAGGATTCGCTCCACCTCGCCACCGAAATCGGCGTGGCCGGGCGTATCCACGATGTTGATCTTGACCCCGTGCCAGTTGACGGCGGTGTTCTTGGCGAGAATGGTGATCCCGCGCTCTCTCTCGAGCGGGTTCGAGTCCATGACCCGCTCTTCGACATGCTGATTGGCGCGAAAGGCACCTGCTTGCCGGAGCATCTGATCGACCAGGGTGGTCTTGCCGTGGTCGACGTGTGCGATAATGGCCAGATTCCGGATCAAGCGCGCTTCCTTACCCCAACGGGAGACAACGGTTTATGCCCGGACTCCCGGGCCTCCGCGGCGCATATATAGACTAGCCCGTGCCAGCCCGCAAGAAGCAACCTGGCGGGCAGGTCGGATGGGTCGAGAGGGGTGCTACTTTTTCGTCGGGAAGAGGGAGCGGAGGTGGTGCCTGCCAGGGCGGTCAGCCGTGCGAATGCCCTTGGTGAGAGTGGCCACCCGGTACCTGGGCGACCTCTCTCTCTTCCTCGCACTCGTCACACATCTCCAGCTGGATCGTGACGTGGGCGATGCCGAGTCCGCCAAGCTCGGTGCGGATCACATCGAGCACACCGGGGTGCGCCTCGAGATCGGGAACGATGGCGTGCCCGCTCATCGCCACCACGCCGTTGACCACGGTCCAGACGTGAAGATCGTGCACCCCCGTCACGCCGGGGACCCCAAGGATCCGGCGCTGCACCTCGCGCATGGAGACGTGGCTGGGGACGGAGTCGAGCAGGATGTCGGTGCTCTCCCGGAGGAGCCTCCACCCTCCGACCAGGATCAGCATCGAGAGGGCGACGGAGGCGATCGGATCGGCCTGCTGCCAGCCGGTGAATCTGACCACCAGGGCCGCACCGAGCGCGGCGACGGAGCCGAGGGCATCTCCCATAACGTGCAGGTAGGCGCCCCGCGCGTTGAGGCTCCCTTCGCGCGACCCGTGCAGAATCGCCAGGCTCACCATATTCACCACCAACCCCGCCGCCGCCACCGTGAGGAAGAGCCCCGTGCGGATCGGCTCGGGATGCTGGATTCGCTGGATTGCTTCGAACACCACCCAGCCCGCGATCCCGAAGAGGGCGGTGCCGTTGACGAGCGCCGCGAGGATTTCCCACCGGAGATAGCCGTAGGTCTTGCTCTCGTCGGCGGGGCGCTGCGCGATCCAGGCGGTGAGAAGGGTGAGTCCGAGGGCGCCGACGTCGGTGAGCATGTGGCCGGCATCGGCCAGCAGCGCCAGCGAGCCGCTGATCCACCCGCCCACCGCCTCGACCACCATGAACGTGCCGGTGAGGAAGAGGACGGTCCACAGCCGGGGCAGCGGGGTGGGTGTTCCCCGTTTCAGATGAGTGCAGTCAGGACGACTGGCCATGCCTGCAATTTAGTCGCGCCTCGGGGTCGTCCGCGCCCGCACCGACTCGGCGTGCCCGTATAACCCCTCGGCTTCGGCGAGCGCGATGATCGCCTCGGCATCGGCCGCGAGGCGCGCTCTCGTGTATCGGATTACGCTGGTTCGCTTGACGAAGTCGTAGACGCCGAGCGGCGAGGCGTAGCGCGCGGTACCGTTGGTGGGCAGAACATGGCTGGGTCCGGCGATGTAGTCGCCCACCGGCTCCGGGGTGTCGTCGCCGAGGAAGATGGCCCCTGCATGGCGAATCAACGAGGCGATCCGCTCCGCCCCTTCGGCCACCACCTGCACGTGCTCGGGCGCCCGCCGGTTGGCCACCTCGACCGCGTCGCGCATGTCGGGCACCAGGACGACGAGTCCGTTGCGTGAGAGCGCTTCGCGCGCGATCGCCGCCCGGGGGGCGCGAGCCAGCGCCTCCTCCAGCGCGGCCGGCAGCGCGTCGGCCAGCGCGGCATCGGTGGTGACGCACCAGCAGACCGCGTCTTCGTCGTGCTCGGCCTGGGCGATCAGATCGGCGGCGATGCGTGCCGGGCGGGCGCTGGCGTCGGCGATGATGAGCACCTCGGTGGGGCCGGCGATCATGTCGATCCC
>JBOHSC010000080.1:0-5970 GCA_050733115.1 Gemmatimonadales bacterium | reverse complement strand
GTTCGGCACGGCGATGCTTTGCTACGTGACGCCGAAGGAGCATCTCGGCCTCCCCAACCGGGATGACGTGAAGGCGGGCGTCATCGCGTACAAGATCGCGGCGCACGCCGCCGACCTCGCCAAGGGCCACCCGCATGCGTACGAGTGGGACGCGGCGCTGAGCAAGGCGCGCTTCGAGTTCCGCTGGCAGGATCAGTTCAACCTGGCGCTCGACCCCATCACCGCACGCGCGTATCACGACGAGACTCTCCCCGCCGAGGGCGCCAAGGTGGCGCACTTCTGCTCGATGTGCGGGCCCAAGTTCTGCTCGATGCAGATTACGCAGGACGTGCGGGCGTACGCGGTCGAGATGGAGAAGAAGGCCGAGGAGTTCAGAGAGCGCGGTGGGGAGATCTACGTAGCGCCCTGAAGGGTGAGCCGCGCGGGTCGCGCCGGTCAGCGCCTCGTCGCGAGGAACGCCACCAGTGCCTGCACCTGCTCCGGCGTCAGGCTCCGGGCGTAGGCCGGCATGTTCGGCCCGCCGTTGGTGATTCTCCCCCCGATCTGATCGGGGGTCATCCGGCCGGCGACGTCGCTGAGGTCGGGCCCGCGCTTCCCGCCATACCCCGCCACCACGTGGCAGAACTCGCATCCCTTGTCATGGAAGAGCCGCGCCCCTTCGGCCGCGTTGGGAGGGAGGCCTCCTACGACCGCCGCGGGCAGCGGGGGCGCCGTGAAGTCGGGCGACCAATCCGCCCGCTCGCCGGCGAACCAGAACACGCCGATCGTGGTCCAGATGAAAACGACCAGGAGCGCCGCCCACGGACGCCGCCGGAAGCTCCGCTCCCCCCGGTTGAAAAGGGGAACCAGCAGGAGGAAGGCGCCGAAAACGAGCGGCCCGAGCACGATGACGAGCGTCTCGAGATTGTTCGGCACCAGCGCGAGCAGGGCGAAGTACCAGAGGAAGTACCAGTCCGGCCGCGGATAAGCCTCGAGGATACTCGGGTCGGGGGGGCGGCCGAGAGCCGGCGGACCGACGACAAGTGCCAGGAGCACGACGGTCGCGACCATCGCCGCGCCGAAGACCACGTCCCGCCAGGCCGCGTCGGGCCAGAAGGGGACACCTTCACGGCGAAGCAGCTCGCCATAGCGGTCGCGATAGGTCGCGGGGTCCACCGGATCTCCGGCGCGGGGGCGCTCCGAGATGCCGTGCCTCAGGACCAGCGCCAGATGCAGACCGATGAGGCCAAAGACGAGCGCCGGAATGAAGAACACGTGAAATGCGAAGAAGCGGCTGAGCGTGGCGCCGCCGATCGTGTCACCGGCCAGGATGAAGCGCGCGATGCCGTGACCGAGCACCGGCATGCGTCCCGCCTGGGCCGCGCCGACGATGACCGACCAGACCGCGTTCTGGTCCCACCGGAGGAGCTGCCCCGTGAATGCCAGCGCCAGCGTGAGCAGCAGGAGCACGGCGCCGGTGAGCCAGTTGAGCTCGCGGGGAAACTTGTACGCGGCCATCAGGTATGTGCGCGAGACGTGAATGCCGATGAGGAGGACCATCGCCGACGCGCCGAAGTAATGCATGCCGCGGAGGAAACGGCCGAGCAGCGCCTGCTCCGAGATGAATCGCAGGCTGTCGTACGCCTGCCCGCTGGACGGGACGTATGCGGTGGCCAGGGCGATTCCGGTCACCACCTGGAGCACGAACGCGATGAACGTGGCGCTCCCGAACACGTACCACCACCCGGTGCGCGGCGGCACCGGGTGCTCGAGCGTGCGACGCACGGCGGTCAGCAGCCCGCTGCGGTCGTCCAGCCAGGCGAGGAAACGTTTGATCACACCGGCCTCACACGATCGGAATCGGGCTGGTGAGAATTTCGACCTGGCCGTCGTGCACGCGGACGGGATACTGCGGAAGCGCCTTGGGCGGGGGTCCGGCGGAGACGGTACCGTCGTCGTAGTACACGCCGCCGTGACACGGACAGAGAAACAGCTTTGCGTCGGCGATCCACCGGACCGGACAACCCAGGTGGGTGCAGTGCACGGTAAAGGCGGTGAAGTGCGACTCGTCGTCGCGCCGGAGCCACGCGGCCGTGTGGGCCGTCACCCCGGCCCACGGCAGCGGCGAGGCGTCCTCGAAGCGCACGTCGACCGTCTCTCCCACGCGGAACCCGCCTACCGGCCCGACGGGCCGCCATACCCGCGGCGACTTCCGGGTCAGGGGTGACAGCAGGAAGCCGACCACCGGCAGGCCCAGCACTGCCGCGATGCCTGCGGAGAGGGCCATCGAAAGGCGGGCGAGAAAGCGGCGCCGCTTCAGCGGCGGTGTTGCGGCCTGCGGGTCTGCGTCCATCCTTGGGTCCGTCGGAAAGAGGGTTGGGGCAACGACATCGCCAACTTACGACGGGGAGTGACCGGGAACAAGGCAGAGCGCACTTCTTCCATATAGCTTTCGCCCGGGGAAATCCGACGAAAGAAGAAAGAGCACCCCGCTCCCCAGGGACTCCTGAGACTCACCGAGGAAACTCCAATGCAAGCCCGTCGCACGACCATCGCACTCTTCGCTTCCGCTCTCTCCCTCGCCTGTGGCCGGGAACGCCCGCCCGCGCCGGCGGTGTCCGCCGATTCCGCCCCGCCCGCCGCTCCCGCCCCACCCGACAAGGTCGAGGGATTCAACCATCCCGAGTCGGCCAGGTACGATGCCGAGCTCGATGTCTGGTACGTCAGCAACATCAACGGCGATCCCTTCGCCGCGGACGGTAACGGTTTCATCTCCCGTCTCAAGGGCGATGGCTCGATCGACTCGCTCGAGTTCATCGCGGGCGGGAAGAACGGCGTCACCCTGAATGCGCCCAAGGGAATGGCGCTGACCGGCGACACGCTGTGGGTGGCCGATGTCGACGTGGTTCGCGCCTTCGATCGCAAGAGCGGCGCACCCCTGGTGAACATCAGTCTCAAGGGGAAAGCCAGGTTCCTGAACGACGTCGCAGTAGGTCCCGACGGCGTCTATATCACGGACTCGGGGTTCGCCGCTGAGGGGAAGGGCATGGGTCACCCCGGCCCCGACCAGATCTTTCATGTGGCCGGCGGCAAGGCGACAGTGGCCATCAGAAACAGCGCCCTCGCCGCGCCCAACGGCATCGCGTGGGACAACGCGGGCAGCCGTTTTCTCGTCGGCCCCTTCGCGGGCAAGACGATCCAGGCGTGGGTGCCCGGATCGAAGACGCTTACGGCGGTCGGTGATACGCCGGGACAGGTCGACGGACTCGAGGTGCTCGCCGGCGGCCGGGTGCTGTTCACCAGCTGGACCGATTCGACGCTCGACGTGCTCCAGGGCGGAAAGGTCACTGCTTTCGGCGGCAAGCTTCCCTCACCTGCCGACATCGGACTCGACACCAAGCGTGGTCGCGTGGCCATCCCGTTGCTGATGGAGAATCGCGTGGAATTCCGGGACCTCCCGACGGTCACGCCATGACGGCGAGCATGATGGACCTCCGCGGTGCGGTGAGCTACGCGATGGTTGCCGCCATCAGCCTCATAGTCGGCGCGGCCGGGGCGTGGATGATGCGGGCAACCCCAAGGCTCGATGCCGTCACCACCCATGGCGAATGGGTCTACGTGAAGAAGGGCGTGGACTCGATCCGAGCCTATGTCGCGTATCCGGAGCGGAAGACAAAGGCGCCGGCCGTGATCGTCATTCACGAGATCTTCGGCCTCACCGACTGGGAGCCCACCGTAGCCGACCGCCTGGCCAAGGAGGGCTACGTCGCCATTCTGCCCGACCTTCTCTCGTCCCGGTATGGCAGGAGTCCCGCCGACCCCGACTCGGGCCGCAAGCTCATCGGTGACCTCGAGCCCGGGCGTGTCACCTCCGATCTCGACGCGGTATATGCGTACGTGAACGGTCTCCCCGCCGTCGATCGCGGCAAGGTGGGAACCATCGGTTTCTGCTGGGGAGGCGGGCAGAGCTTTCGCTACGCCACCAACAACCCCGATCTCAAGGCCGTCGTCGTCTGCTACGGTCCTCCTCCCGACTCGGCGGCCATCCGGCGCATCAAGGCGCCGGTGCTCGGGATCTACGGCGAGAACGATGCGCGGATCACCGGATCGTTGCCCGAGGTGACGGCGCAGATGCAGTCGGCGGGAAAGACGTTCACGACCGAGGTATACCCCGGCACCGGCCACGGCTTTCTCAAGCCGGGGCGGCAGGGGTCGGACGGCCCGCAGGTGGAGCGGGCCTGGACCAGGATCCTCGAATTCTATCGCGCACGGTTGGGCAAATGACCGGAACTCGAACGCTGTCGCTCGCGCTCATCGTGCAACTCGTGGGCGCGGCGAGCGCCGCCGCGCAGGCCGACACTTCCGCGCCGGGACACGCCCCAACTCACTACGACATCACGGTGGTGCCGAGCGACACCGGTGCCCATGTGCTGGAAGAGGTGGAGACGAGTTGGCGGCTCGGCTCCGACCTTCCGGTCGTGGTGAGTCTGGATTCCAGTTTCCGTGTGGTGCGAGTGCTGGTGGACGGAATACCGAACACCCGCATCTCTCGCACTCAGTACGCGCGCGGCGCCAACGACGTCCTGGTTCCGCACCAGAAGGCTTCCGGCGATACGCTCACCACGCGCATTCGCTATCACGGGATTCCGCGGGGAGGGCTCCGGGAGGGGCCGAACCAGTACGGTGCGCGCGCGCTCGTGGCTCAAGCGGCGACCGTCGATCCGAGCCTCTGGCTGCCCGTGCCCGAGCCGGCCCTCCGAAGCGCCTCGGTGACCCTTCACGTGCAGGCCGACTCGGGTCAGCGCGCCGTCGCCAACGGGCGCCTCACCCGAGTGGACACGCTGGCGTATGGTCATATCACGTACACCTACTCTCTCGACCAGGCGATTCCTCTCTCCGGCATCGTGGCCGCGGCCGGCCCATACGCCGTCGCGTCACTCAGTCGCGCCGGATGCCCGGCGCCATGCGCGTCGGTTTCCATCTGGACCTGGCCGCAGGACTCGTCGTTCGCGGCGCAGAGTCCGTTTCGCCGCGCCGCGGCGATGGCGGACTATTTCACCCGGCTGCTCGGGCCCTTGCCGTATCCGTCTCTCTCCCACGTGGAGGCGGCAATTCCCGCGGCCACGGTGGCCGGCGCGTCGGTGATCCTCTACGGCGAAGGCGGATATCGCGACCGGACCCTCGGCGAAAGCGTCGTGGCTCGCGAGACGGCGCGGCAGTGGCTCCGGCCCGGCGCTCCCGACAGCGCGGCGGTGTTTCTGGCCGGTCTCTGGACGAAGGATGCGGCGGGGAGGAAGACTACCCCCAACGACGTCGAGCGAATTCGCGGCTTTCTGCGGTCTCCGTGAGGGGGGTGATTCGACCGACCATGCTCGTCGCAGCGCTCGCCGGCTGCAGCGCGCTCTCTCCGCTGCATGGAAAGCTCGAGGTCGGACGCGATGCATACGCCGTATTCGTGGCGGGAAAGAGTCCGGCGGGTGGGGACCTCTACGCGGTGCGCGTCGAGGGAGGCGAGGTGTGGCCGATCACCTTCACGAATGTCGGCGAAATGCGTCCGAGACTCTCGCCCGACGGCATTTCGATCGTTTTCCTCCGCGGACGCTCGCTTACCGACTCGACACCCTCAACCATCTGGGTGATGAATCTCCTCAACGGCGCGGAGCGGGATCTCGCGCTGCCGAAAGGAGCGGGCCTTCCCGCGCTGGCGGCCTGGTCGGACGGCGGCCGTTTCATCGTCGTCGCCACATCGAGCGGACTCTACCGCTTCGGCGCGCCACCCGCCTCCCCCGACCCTCGTCCGGTGAGCGCCAGCGGGCGGGCAGCCGCGGAATCGAGTCTGGCGGTGCTCCTCGGCAATCCGGTGTTCGCGCGTGTGGTGCCGTGCGCGGAAGCGGGCTCGCTTTGCATCGCGACGGACTCGGGGGCGCCCGGCCTCCTGGCGCGGGAAGCCCGCGATGCGCTGGCATGGGGGACGGACTCGGTGGCCTATTT
>JBOHSC010000079.1:0-16336 GCA_050733115.1 Gemmatimonadales bacterium | reverse complement strand
AGATGATCGTGTGTATCACCTGGCCCGAGTGCCGGTGGGCGGAGGACCGGTCGAGCGCGTGGTGGAGGGGCGTATCACCATCTCCGACCTTTCGGTGGCCCGCGACGGCAAGGTGGCCGTAGTCAAGAGCACCCAGTCGGAGCCGGCCGAGATCTACGCCGTCGAGGATGGCCAGCTGCGGCGGCTCTCCCACCAGAACGATGCCTGGCTCGCCCAGGTGAAGCTCGGCCCCGTCGAAGAGGTCTCGTTCAAGAGCTTCGACGGGATGGAGATCAGCGGCTTCGTCGTGAAGCCTCCCGACTACCAGCCGGGGCGGCGGTACCCCACCATCCTGCGCCTCCACGGCGGCCCGGTGTGGCAGCTGTTCAACGATTTCGCCAACTTCGACTGGCAGATCTACGCCGCGCAGGGCTACGTCGTGATCGGCGTGAATCCGCGGGGGAGCTCGGGGCGGGGTCAGAACTTCCAGCGCGCCATTTGGGCGGCCTGGGGCGAGAAGGACAGCAGGGACGTTCTCGCCGCGGTGGACTACCTGGTGGCCGCCGGAGTCGCCGATGCCGAACGGCTCGGCGTGGGCGGTCACAGCTATGGCGGCATTCTCACCGATCAGGTGATCGCGCGCGACCGGCGGTTCAAGGCGGCGGTGAGCGACGCAGGGCAGGGGAATGCGATCGCGGGCTACGGAACGGACCAGTACACCGTCGAGTACGAGACCGAGCTGGGCAAGCCGTGGGAGAAGCCCAACACCTGGCTGCGGAACTCCTACCCATTCTTCCATGCCGACCGGATCGTCACCCCGACGATGTTCATCTCCGGCGAGCTCGACTTCAACCTGCCAGTCGTCAACTCGGAGCAGATGTACCAGGCACTCAAGAGCCTTGGCCGCGAGACGCAGCTGGTGATCTATCCAGGGCAGTACCACACCTTCGCCACGCCCAGCTACCGGCGCGATCGCATGCAGCGCATGCTCGCCTGGTACGGCAAGTACCTTCAGGCCGGAGGCGTAACCGCACCGACCACGAGGTGATGCCCCATGACCCTGACCAGGGCTGCATTACAGGCGCTGCTGCTCGCCTTTCCGCTGATCCCGGGTTGTGCCCGTCATACCATGTCGGGCGACGCCGGGTCGAGGCCGGATCGCGACACGCCGGTATCGGTCGAAGTCGAAAACCATAACTGGAGCGACATGGTGATCTACCTCGACCGTGGCAATCTCTCCCAGCGGCTCGGCACCGTCACCGCACAGAACTCCGCCGTCTTTACCTTCCCCTACCTCCAGCTCGGCACCACCGGCAACGCCCGCCTCCGCGCCGATCCCATCGGCGACCTCCGCAGCTTCTCGAGCGAGACGCTCAACGTCCAGCCGGGGCAGACGATCAAGTGGACGATCGAGAATGATATCGATCGGTCGTTCCTGGGGGTGTACTAGGCGTTCCGTCAGGCATTCCTGTCGATGCATCCCACCGAGTTCGGGTTGTTCTGCTCCTCGATCGGCAACGGGAAGTTGACATCGTTCCCGTAGGTCCCGCCCTTGTGGTAAACCCCGTTGGGGAAGACGGTGTTCACATCACGCCCGTACTGCCTGATGAGCCGGCGCATGTCGCCGAGGCGGTGTCCGGTGGCAAAGAGCCAGAACCCCCGCTCGGAGAAGAGCTGGTCGATTGCGGCCTCGCGGTTGCCGGGAGTCGGGAGTGGGTCGATGCCCTGGGCATCGCGCAGGTCGTTGAGGATCGCCCTCATCCCGGAGAAATTGTTGGACTGCAGCAAACCCTCGGCTTCGATCAGGCGGGCTTCGGTGCCGTCAGCCACCGAAATCCCTGAGGTGGCGTCCGGGTACTTCCCCAGGCTGTACTGCGGCGTAATGAGGTCGAGCCCTGGATCGGCAAAGCCGTCACCGTCGTCATCGACACTGTCCACCGGCACGCGCAGATCCTCCGCCGAGCGGTAGGGTAGTCCCACGCCCCCCTCCTGGTCGGCCACCGACCAGAGTCCCTGGGTGGTGTAAATGAAGATGGCGTTCTGCAGCCGGAGCGGGCTGTCGGCGTGCTCGGTCTCGTACAGGAAATCCGAGGGCACCGTGGCCGCGGCGGCCGCGGCCTCCGCGAAGCGACCAAGATCCACCAGCACGCGTGCGCGGCCCACGGTGGCCAGGTTGGTGATGGTGCCGTCGTCGGCCGAGAGTCCTGGGTGGGCCAGCGCGGAATCGAATTTGGCCAGCGCGGTTTCGTAGATCTGCGTCGTTGTCTGCGGCTGGCCGAACACCGAGGAATCGCCGATCACCCGGCCGAAGGGCACGCCGGAGCAGAAGTCTTCGCCGAAATAGGTGTAGGCGAACCCGGCGATGGACTGCATCTCCGCGATGTCCGGCGTCGAGTCGGGCTCGAGCACGAACTGCTGCAGTTGTTCAGCCGCGGCCTCCGCGCCGGCGCGCGCGTGATGGAGGTTGCGGTAGATCGACGAGAGGCTCGGATTGATGATCGCCGTGGTCCGCTGATCGATCTCCTGCTCCGACGGCGGGGTGGTCGAGAGCTCGAATTCGTCCGAGAGCAGCCCGGCCACGAGGATGAGCCCGTCTTCCGACTGGGTCCCGTCGCCGTCCTTCGCGAAGTTGAAGTCGGCCAGGGCGCCGAGCCGGAGCGAGGCGGCCCCCTCCGGCGAGCCCAGCGAGCCGGGATCGATGATGTTGGGCTGCTGGGTGTCGAGGAGGCCGCAGCCGGCGAGGAGCACTGCCGCCGCGCCCAGGATGACACGAGAGGAGTAGGTCTTCCGCATGTGCGCCATCCCTCAGAAGCCGACGTTAAGGCGCGCGGTCCAGTAGCGCACCTGTGCCTGGGACTCGAAGTCTCCCGACGCGAAGTTGTCCTGCGCGAAGGCGTTGACCTCGGGATCCACGCCACTGTAGTCGGTGATGGTCCAGAGGTTTCGACCCGCGAGGGTGAGGCTCAGCCGGCTGGCCCGGAAGGCGCGGGCCCACCGTTCGGGAGCCTCGAAGGTGAGCGACAGCTCCCGCAGCTTGATGAACCACCCCGGCTCCAGGAACGCCACCGAATTGCCGCCGCCGGGGAGGAAGGTGGCCTGGACCAGCGCCTGCTGTTCCAGCGGGGCGCTGGCGTCGTAGAGCCCGCGGCAGTTCTGCACCGAGAAGCAGCGGAATTGCTCGAGGGAGTTGTCCACCAGATGGCCGCCGCGGTAATCGAACTGCGTGCCGAGCACCACCTTGCCCCCGAACACGGCCAACTGGCTGTTGAGCGACGCCTCCTTGGTGGGGAGCGCCGAGCCGCGGAAGACCGCGCTGTCACTCAGACTCACCTCGCTACTCTCGATGATGCCGTCGTTGTTGGCGTCGCTGAACGACACGGTCGGCGCCCAGTAGCCTCCGGCCGGATAGCCGGCGCGGTGCTGCTGGTAGAAGCCGACGAAGATCGGGCTCACCCCTTCGCCCAGCTCCAGGATCTTGTTCTTCGTGGTGGAACCGCTCAGCGTCAGGTCCCAGGCGATGCCCGGCTTGTCGATGATGCGGCTGCTGATGGCCAGCTCGAAGCCGCGGTTCCGGATGCGCGAAAGATTGACGAACTGGGTGGGAGAGGCCCCGAGGGAGGGGGCGATGTCGCGCGAGATCAGCGCATCTCTCGTGAGCTTGCTGTAGTAGGTGAGCTCCACCGACACCCGATCCTGGAAGAGGCCGGCGTCGAGCCCCACCTCGAACTCGCGCGAGCGCTCCGGCTTGAGGTTGGCGTTGCCCAGGCTGGCAAAGCTCACTCCGGTGGTGCCGATTCCATCTTTCTTGCCGCCCACGGCGTTGTAGTACCGGAGTGCGTCGGTGGTGCCCGGCTGCTGCCCCGACACGCCGAAGGCGGCGCGCAGCCGGAGGGTGTTGATGGCCTTGATGTTGTAGAACGGCTCCTCGGAGAGCAGCCAGGAGACGCTGCTCTTGGGGTACACCGTCGCGTTGAAGTTCTGGCCGAAGGCGCTGTTGTCGTCGAAGCGCAGCGCGCCGGTGACGAAGAGGCGCTGCTTCAGGCTGATCTCTTCCTCGATGTACGAGCCGATCGACCGCGATTCGATCAGCGTGTCCTTGGCCTCGGTGGCTCCCGCACCGGTGATGCTCCCGGAGCCGGCCGGCAGCCCGCGGCCGGTCGCGAAGTTGCCGCGCGCCAGGTCGCGGAAGAACTGGCCGCCGACCGAGGTGCGGGATCCGACCGCGTCGCTGAGCTGGAACCGCGCCGACGCGCCGAGATCTACCGACGTCTGCGAGATGTCGAATCGATTCTGGGTCCGGACGCCGGCGCGGTTGGCGTTGAGGTCGGCCACCTCGCCGGTGGGGAAGAACTGCACATCGGTGCGGTTCACCACGTCGTAGCCGATGGTCGCGCGGCCGGTGAGCCACTCCCTCGGGTGCCAGTTTCCGGTGAAGCCGCCGGTAAACCGGTTGGCCGCCTGGTTGGCCAGCTCGGCGAACAGCTCCGCCGGGATGTAGAACCAGCCGCGGTTCACTTCGGGCAGATTCCCGCTGGCGGTACCGCTGCCGTTGACTGTCAGGAAGCTGTTGTCGTTCTCGATGAACCGGGTGTTGCTGGTCAGGAAGCCCATCGACGCATTCACATCGAACGTCTTGGAGACGTTGGCGGTGACGTTGGCCCGGACGGAGTACTTCTCCAGCGCGTTCGGCCGGAGCTGGTTGTCGGGGACGGTGCCACGCACCGCCTGCACGGAGTCCGCCTCGGCCTGGGGAAGGCGAAAGGCCCCGATCTCGTTCTCGTAGGTGCCGGAGACGAAGTAGGTGACCTGGTCAGTACCGCCGCCGACATTGGCGCCGTAGCTCTGGCGCAGGCCCGCTTTGTAGGGCCGGGTGGCGGGGTTGTTCAGCGCCTGATAGGTCTGCAGCGACGTCTGCGTGCAGTCGCCGTTGAGGTTCGCCAGGATGTTGCAGAAACCGTCGGCGGCGCTGTCGGCGGCGGTGGGCAGGTTGTCCCGACCGTAGTAGTTGAGGGGATAGGTGTTCTTGTCGGCGACGGCGCCGAACTCGCTGAAGAGGTTCCACTGCGGCGGGCCCGCGGTACCGTGCTTCGTGGTAATGCGGACAACGCCGTTGGACGCCTGGATGCCGTAGAGGGTGGCCGCGGCCGGTCCCTTCACGATCTCGATATTCTCGATGTCGTCCGGGACGATATCGTTGATGCGGGAGGGGCCGGCGTTCTCGGTCGAGCCGTCGTCGAAGCCGCCGATGTTGAGCGTGGTGGAGCTGGAGCCGCTCTCCAGGCGGATGCCGTCGAGATAATAGAGTGGCTCGTTGGAGAGAGAAATGCTGTTGGAGCCGCGGATCCGGATGCGGGTGCCGGTACCGGTGGTGCCGCTGCTCTTGAGCACCTGCACGCCTGCCGCGCGACCCGAGATGAGGTTGGCGAACTCGGTAATCGGGGCCAGCTCGGCCACTTGCGCCGCATTGATGGTGGAGACGGCGTTACCCACCTCGAGCTTCCGCTGTTCGCCGGTGGCGGTGCTCACCACCTCGTCGAGCTGCACCGGGGCCGCCTCCATGGCAAAGTCGAGAGTAGCCGGGCCGTCTGTCACCGCCACGCTCCCGGTATCGGGGCGATAGCCGAGCCGCAGTACCCGAAGCTGGTAGTTGCCCGGCGCCATGTTGCGGAAGGTGTACTGCCCTTCGCGCCCGCTGGTCTCGATGCGGTTGGTGCCGGTGATGAGAATTCGCGCGGCTTCCAGCGGAGCCCCGCCCGCCTGATCCGTCACCGTGCCGGTGATGGACCCCGCCTGTGCCGCCGCGCGGGGGGGAGCGAGCAACCCCAGGGCGCACAGCGCGGCGGCCGCACCACAGAATCGCTGACGGATGCCAGTTACCATGGTCCTTCTCCTGTCGGGCGAAGACTGCCCTGAGGGACTCGGTGCCGATGATGCGGGCAGTGCTGATGTGAGGGAGGACGCCATCGGCAATGTGCAGAAAGAGGCCCGAGTTGTCAAAGTGGAACCGCGTTCCGAGCTTGACCACCGAGGGGCCTTATCGTATGTAAGCTGCATGCCCATTCTCATTGGAGGAGCTGTGGCACCACGCAAAGTCGGGTTCTTCGGGTCCATCGTTCCCATCGCGTTGGTCGTCGCCCTGGCGGCGCCGCTCGCCGCGCAGTCGGGGTCGCTCAGAGGCACCGTCTCGGACAGCGGTGGCACACCGCTTCCCAACGCCACCATCGTCGTCGAGGGCACCGAGGCGCGTGCCGTGACCGGTGGACAGGGGCAATACGAGATTCGGGGCGTGCCCGCGGGGCCGCACACCGTGCGGGCCCGGCTCATCGGGTTCCAGGCGGCCACGGCCACCGTCACGATGACGGGAGGGGAAGAAGCCCACCAGGACTTCACGCTCGCCCGGAGCACCGTGCAGCTCGCGCCGATCGACGTGGTCGTCGGCTCCCGCGCGCGCCACACCGCCGCGGAGGAGCTGGCGGTGCCGGTGGACATCTTTCCCGCCGAGCAGCTCACGCAGCAGGGCAGCACCGAGACGAGCGTCATTCTCCAGGCGGTCTCGCCCTCGATCAATTTTCCCCGGCAGAGCGTCACCGATGCCGGCGACATCGTACGACCCTTCACGCTTCGCGGTCTGAGCCCCGACCACACCCTTGTCCTGGTGAACGGCTGGCGGCGCCACCAGACGGCGCTCGTGAACAATTTCACGTACGGCATGGGCGCGGGCTCCAGCGGTGTGGACCTGAACGCCATTCCGTCGAGCGCGCTCGACCGTATCGAGGTGCTGCGTGACGGCGCCGCGGCCCAGTACGGCTCCGACGCCATTGCCGGCGTGGTGAACCTCGTCCTCAAGGACGGGGCGTTCACTCCTTTCCTCAACGGCGACGCGGGCCGCTACACCACCGACAACTATCCCGACGACGGGACGACGGTGAACGTGAACGGCGGCTGGGGCATCCCGCTCGGCCGCGGGTCCCTCGGTGTCTTCGGGGAGTTCCGCGATCGCCAGCCCACCAATCGCGCCTGGGCCGACCCGTTCGAGGTGGCCGGGACCGGCGTGGCCGACTCGATCAACGACATCGGGCAGGTGATTCACAAGAACAATCCGGTACCGCAGCCCAATCTTCACTGGGGCGACGGTCTGGAGAAGGACGCGCTCGCGTGGGGCAACTTCCGCATGCCGCTCAACGAGTCGGGGAGTAGCGAGATCTACAGCTTCGGCGGCTACAGCCATCGCAACGGAATCGGCAACCCCTACCGGCGCTATGCCGAGAGCAACCGGAGCTGGGACGACATCTATCCGCTTGGCTTCCTGCCGACGATCGGCGGACTCGTCACCGACTACTCGATGGCCGGCGGCCTTCGTGGGCTGGTGTCGGGGTGGAGCTACGACCTGGGGGCGGAGTTCGGGCACAACGATTTCGACTACGAGATCGGCAACACCCTCAACGCCTCGCTCGGGCCGTGCCTCGACGTGCCCTGTGCTCCGGGGGCCGATGGCGTGCTCGGCACCGCCGACGATCCGGGGATTCCCAACCAGATGTCGTTCTTTGCGGGGCGCGTGATACGCGAGGAGCTGGTCACCGCGCTCAACATCGCCAAGCCGGTGGCCATCGGACTGCCGAAGCCCGTCAACCTCGCCTTCGGCGCGACCTTCCGCCGCGAGCGCTATGCGATCCGGGCGGGCGAGCTGGCGTCGTACGTCAATGGCGGCGCAGTGGACCAGACCGGGTCGGGAGACCTGGCTCCGGGCGGCTCCCAGTCGTTCCCCGGCTTCGCGCCGGGCGACGAGAGCGACCGCCACCGGACCAACTTCGGACTCTACGCCGACGCGGAGACCAATCTCTCCGACAAGGTGCTCACCGAGGCGGCGCTCCGGTTCGAGCGATACAGCGACTTCGGCTCGCGGGTGAGCGGCAAGGTGTCGGTGCGCTATCAGCCGACGCCCAGGGTCACCTTCCGCGGCGGTGCGAGCACCGGCTTCCGCGCGCCGGGCCTGAGCCAGGTGGCGTTCAGCAAAGTGGTGACGAACGTGATCGGCGGACAGTTCATCGACGTCGGCATCTTCCCGTCGGACAACGCCGCCGCCATCGCGCTCGGCGCCAAGCCGCTGCAGGAGGAAACGTCGTTCAATCTGAGTGCGGGCGTCGTGGTGACGCCGGTCGAGAACTTCACCATCACCGCCGACTATTTCCGGATCAAGATCAGCAACCAGATCCTCCTCGGTGCCACCTTCGACGACCAGGCATCGGTGGACCTCCTGGCCGCCGCTGGGTTCAGCAACATCCAGGGGGTCCAGTACTTCACCAACGGCCTCGATACCCGGACCCAGGGGCTCGATGTCACCGCCAACTACAAGGTGCCGGCCGGCAAGAGCGGTACGCTGGAGCTGAACGCCGGAATCAACGTCACCCGGAACAAGATCGTTCACGTGGATCCGCTGCCCCAGGTCCTGATCGACGCCGGCTCGACCGAGCCGGGACTTCTCGACTCGGTCACGGCCATCGGGATCCAGGACGAGCGGCCGGACTGGCGGGGTACCTTCCAGGCCAACTATACCGTGGGCCGGTTCACGTCACTCGGGCGTTATTCCTACTACGGCGGCTTCTCCTCGGCGCAGCCCGGGTTCTGCGATCTCTGCCGCGAGGACTATGGAGGCAAGGGGCTGGTGGACGCCGAGATCGGGTATCGATTCAACCTGATCAAGCTCTCGGTGGGCGTGCGGAATCTGTTCGACGTGTATCCTGACCAGCCGAGCTCCAATCGCGACACCGGCCTGGGCGGCACCTCGAAGGAGTTCAACGACAACTTCGGTACCTTCCCGTGGGCGGCGGCATCTCCGTTCGGATACAACGGACGTTTTCTCTACGCGCGCACGGAGCTCCAGCTGTTGCGTTAGCCATCGGCTGAGGAACGCCCTCACCGCCCACGACGCAGAGGCGCAGAGAACGCGGAGACGCCGGCACACAAACGGTCTCCGCGCCCTCTGCGCTTTCCGGTCGAAGGGGGTGGATCGGAGATTTTGAAACTCCGTACCAAAGCTGGCGCCTCCTGTTGCACCGCGCTAAGATTCCCGACCCTCACAAAGATTCCACATGTCGGCTTCGTACGATCTCATCGTGGTCGGTGGCGGCCACAACGGTCTCGTCACCGCGGCCTACCTCGCCCGCGCCGGGCTCAAGGTGTGTGTCCTCGAGCGCCGGGAAATGCTGGGCGGCGCCTGCGTCACCGAGGAGCTGTGGCCCGGGTTCAAGGTCTCCACCGCGGCTTACGTCAACAGCCTGCTCCGCCCGGAGATCATTCGCGACCTCGAGTTGAAGCGCCACGGCTTCGAGATGCTCCCGCGCAGCCCGTCGTCGTTCACGCCGTTTCCCGACGGGCGCTCGCTGCTGCTCGGCCCCGATAAGGCGCTGACGCACCGGGAGATCTCCAAGTTCAGCCGGAAAGACGCCGACGCTCTCCCCCGCTACGAAGCGATGCTGGAGCGGGTCGCCGATTTCCTCGAGCCGACGCTCACGATGACGCCGCCCAATCCCTGGTCGCTGCGCCCGGCCAACCTCGTACAGCTCGCCAAGCTCGGCCTCGCCTTCGTGAAGCTCGGCACCGACGGGCAGAAGGCGGTGGAGATCCTGGCGGGCGCCGCGGCACCGATCCTCGACCGCTGGTTCGAGTCGGAACAGCTCAAGGTGACGCTCGCCACCGATGCCATCATCGGCGCCATGGCGTCGCCGTCGATGCCGGGGACGGCATACGTTCTGTTCCACCACGTGATGGGGGAGTGCGACGGAGTACGCGGGGTATGGGGTTACGTGCGGGGCGGGATGGGCGGGATCAGCAACTCCATCGCGGCGGCGGCCCGGGAGCGTGGCGCGGAGATCAGGACCAGCGCCGAGGTGGGGCGCATCGTGGTGAAGAACGGCACGGTGCAGGGCGTGGCCCTGACCGACGGCACCGAGATCCGCGCTCCCCGTGTGGTGTCGGGGGTGGACGCGAACGTCACCTTCCTCAAGCTGATGGGCCGGAGCGACCTGCCCGCCGAGTTCGTGGAGGCGGTGCGGAACATCGACTACGCCAGTGCGAGCTGCAAGATCAACATCGCGCTCGCCGAGCTGCCCGACTTCACCGCCGTGCCCGGAACGGCGCCGGGACCGCAGCACCGGGGGACGATCCACGTTTCCCCGTCGATGGAGTACATCGAGCGGGCGTACGACAACGCGAAGTACGGGCACCCGTCGGAGCATCCGATCATCGAGGCGACCATTCCTTCCGTACTCGACGACACGGTGGCCCCGAAGGGGAAGTACGTGATGTCGATGTTCACCCAGTACTTCCCCTACAAGCTTGCGCCGGGACTGTCGCTCGAGGCCGAGAAGGAGAAGTACGCCGATCGGTGCTTCGACCTCATGAACCAGTACGCCCCCAACTTCAAGCGGTCGGTGATCGCGCGGCAGGTGCTCTCGCCGGTCGACCTGGAGCAGCGGTTCGGTCTCACCGGCGGCAACATCATGCAGGGGGTCATGTCGCTCAGCAGTCTGTCGTTCATGCGCCCGGTGCCGGGGTATGCCGACTACCGGACGCCGGTGCGCGGCTTGTACATGTGCGGCGCGGCAACGCACCCGGGTGGCGGCGTGATGGGTGCGTGCGGGTACAACGCGGCGAGGGAGATTCGGCGGGACCTGGGCAACTAGCCGGGGCGCCGGGGCCACTGGCGACGGTGCAGCCCTGACTATTTCCGACAACCTCGCCGTCCGGGTCTTCTTCCACAGCCCGGAGGGAGGGGAGGAGGGCGAATGAGTGGCAACGAAGCCGCCGGAGTCGGGCTCGAGCGCACGCTGGATCGCTCGTATTACCAGTCCGACGACATCTTCGCGCGCGAGCGCGAGCGCATCTTCCTCTCGGAATGGTTCTGCGTGGGGCGCGAGGAGGAGGTCGCCGACCCCGGCGACTATGCGGTCAAGCAGGTTGCGGGCGAAAGCATCCTCGTCGTCCGGAGGAAGGATGGCGGACTGGCCGCCCATTACAACGTGTGTCGCCACCGCGGCTCGCAGCTCGTCCATGACTGCGATCGAGGGAGCTTTGCCGGGGGCATCCGTTGCCCCTATCACTCCTGGACCTACTCGCTCGAGGGGGCGCTCCGCACCGCGCCATTCCTCGAGGAAAGCAACGGCCTAGCCAAGGGGAATCTTTCCCTGCACCCGGTGGGGGTGGATTCGTGGGGCGGCTTCGTCTTCGTGAATCTCTCTCCGGCGGCCGCCTCGACGCGAGGATACACCCTGGCCGCCCAACTCGGCGCCGTTCCCGAGCGGGTGCAGCGGTATCCGCTTCGGGATCTGCGCGTCGCGCACCGGATCAGGTACGAGGTGCAGGCAAACTGGAAGGTGCTCCTCGAGAACTACAACGAGTGCTACCACTGCGGGCCGGTGCACCCCGAGCTCTGCCGGCTGGTTCCGGCCTTCAAGCAGCGCGGCGGCTCGGAGCTCGATTGGGAGCGGGGCATCCCGCACCGCGAGGGTGCCTGGACCTTCACCACGACGGGCACCACGAATCGCTCCCCCTTTGCCGGGCTCGACGACGATGAGCGCGTGCGCCACAAGGGCGAGCTCATCTATCCGAATTTCATGCTCAGTCTCTCCGCCGAGCACGTGGCAGCGTTCACCGTCTGGCCTCAGGCGCCCGACCGCACGGTCATCGTGAACGAGTTCCTCTTCCACCCCGACGAGATGGCCAAGCCCGGGTTCGATCCGGCCGACGCGGTGGAGTTCTGGGACATCGTGAACCGCCAGGACTGGGCGATCTGCCAATCGGTCCAGCGGGGCATGCGGTCGCGGGTGTTCCAGTCGGGGTACTACGCGCCGATGGAGAGCGCGAGTCTGGATATTCGGCGGTACGTGAAGGAGCGGCTCGGCTAGTCGCGTCGCCGGCTGCGGGGGGCCTGGCATCGCTGCACGGCCCGCTCCGGGCGGGACCCGCTCACACGCGACGGCGAGCCGCCGGCGACGGCCAACCGCACGCGGCCGCAACCCATAGTCCACGAGCCACATGAAAACCGACTACCAATACATCGTCCTCGGCCTCGGTGGCTTCGGGAGCGCGGCGACCTACTGGCTCTCGCGGCGGGCAGGGACGGAGGTGCTCGGCCTCGAGCAGTTCGAGATCGGCCACGTGCGCGGCGAGTCGCAGGACCACTCGCGCATCATCCGCCTCTCCTATCACACGCCCGGGTACGTGGAGCTGGCCAAGTACGCCTACCGCGCCTGGGCCGAGGTCGAGCGCGAGTCGGGAGAACAGCTCGTGCTCAAGACCGGCGGCCTCGACCTCGGTCCCCGCAACGGCGCCATCCCGCTCAGCAATTACAGCGACAGCATGAATGCCGCGGGGGTTCCGTACGAGCGGCTCGAGGCCCCCGAGATCATGCGCCGGTGGCCCCAGTTCGCTCTCACCGAGGATATCCACGGCATCTACCAGCCCGAGAGCGGCATCGCGATGGCGGCGCGGGGGAACGCCGCGCACCTCCGCATGGCTCGCGAGCACGGTGCCACCATTCACGATCGGGCGCCCGTGGAAGGGATCCGCCCATCGAACGGCGAGATCGAGGTTACCGCCGGCGGAACTACCTACCGCTGCCGCCGGCTGGTGATCGCGGCGGGCGCGTGGTCAAACCGGGCGCTCGGCGCTTTCGCCATCAAGCTCCCGCTTCGCGTCACCAAGGAGCAGGTGACGTACTTCGGCACGATGCATCAGGCCGCCTTCGCGCCCGACCGGTTTCCGGTGTGGATCTGGATGGACGACCCCTGCTTCTACGGCTTCCCCACGTTCGGCGAGGCAGGCCCCAAGGTGGGCCAGGATGCGGGCGGGCTCGAGGTCACCGCCGACACGCGCAACTTCGAGGTCGACCAGGCGGCGCTCCAGCGGGTTACCGGCTTCCTCGAACGCTACATCCCGAAGGCGCTCGGACCGGTCATCTACACGAAGACCTGCCTCTACACCCTGACCCCCGATCGCGACTTCGTCATCGATGCGATCCCCGGCCATCCAGAGGCTACGGTCGCCATCGGCGGGGGGCATGGATTCAAGTTCGCGTCACTGGTGGGACGGATTCTCTCGGAGCTCGCCATCGACGGGCGCACCGAGCGCGACCTGTCGCCCTTCCGGATCGATCGCCCGATTCTCAAGCTCGAGAATCCTCCACGCAACTACATGGTGTGACGCTCACCGCCACGCTCGAGGCCGCGGAGGTCGGCGCCCCCGCTCGTCCGCGAGGCACTCTGGTCGGAGTCGGGGAACGGATGGAGCGAGAACGGAATCGATCTGCGTGCCGGCGGCATCGAGGATGACGGCGATCTGATGTTCGGGCTTGGCGAGAGTGCCGAGCGGGTGCGGGCGATGATCGAGGCGGCGCTCGATCTGGTGGGCGCCTCCGGCCGGCGGCCTCTCGTGCTCGGTGGCGATCACTCCATCACCTACCCGGTTCTGCGAGGGTTCCGCACCCATCATCAGCGGCTCTCGATTCTGCACCTCGACGCGCATCCCGACCTGTACGACGAGTTCGAGGGCGACCGGTACTCCCACGCCTGCCCCTTCGCTCGGATCATGGAGGAGGGACTGGCCGACCGACTGGTACAGGTCGGGATCCGCACGATCAACCGCCACCAGCGCGAACAGGCGCGACGCTTCGGGGTCGAAGTCATCGACATGCGGGAGTGGGACGGTCGCCGCCTCGCATTCGATACGCCGGTCTACATCTCGTTCGACCTCGACGTGCTCGAGCCGGGTCTCGCTCCGGGAGTGTCCCACCGGGAGGCGGGCGGACTGGCGGTGCGGCAGGCGATCACCATCATCCAGTCCCTCGAGGCGCCGGTCGTCGGCGCCGATCTCGTCGAATTCAATCCCGCCAACGACCGCTCGGGCCTCACCGCGGCAGTCGGCGGCAAGCTGGTGAAGGAGCTGGCCGCCAAGATGCTCACGGAGAACTCCAAGTGATCCGCCGGGGTGCCTACTTCAGCGAGCGCAGCACCTCGCGATCGATCTGCACCGAAATCGCCTCGCGCTTCGAGTACGGCCCCGGGCGGTACGCCGGTGACTGGACGCCGAGCTGGCTCTGCTCGCAGATGTGCCAATCCTGCCGGTTGGTCATGTCCCAGAACTCCACGCCATCGTCCGGATTGAACGTCGGGTCGCTGAGCGTGGCCGGATGGAAGAGCCACGAGCAGAAGATCCGGGTCCGATCGGTGCCCTCGGGCCAGAGGGTATGGAACATCACGTAGTCGGGGTGCAGGCTCAGCAGCATGTTGGGGAAGATCGCGTAGTAATACACGCGATTCATGTCTTCTTCGGGCAGCTCGCCCACCGGCACGCCGCACGCCTTCCCGCTCATGGTCAGGCTTTCGGCGCCGCGACCGATGACCATGTACCCGCCGGTGAACGGCCCCTCCGTGAGATCGTTCTCGCCGCTCGTGGGCGGTGTGATCTTGGAAAGCGCCGGATGCACCGGTCCGCAGTGATAGCACTCCGAGTAGTTCTGCAGGAGCAGCTTCCAGTTCGCCTTCACGTCGTATTCGATCGTCCGCCCGACCTTGAGGTTGGGCATGTTGAAGCGGGAAAACTTGCCGAGAAGCGGCGTCCAGGCGTGCTCGAAGGGCTCGGGCGTTTCGGCGAGGTTGATGAAGACGAACCCTTCCCACACCGCGGTGGCCACCGGATAGAGCGGCCAGTCCGTCTTGTCGAACCCCTCGAGGTCATTCGTGGATGGCGCGCCGATCAGACGGCCGTCGAGCGCATACGTCCACGCGTGGTAGGGACACTGAATCGTCTCGGAGAACCGTCCCGTGTGCTCCTCGCACAGCCGGGTGCCGCGGTGGCGGCACACGTTGTGGTAGCCGCGCACACCTCCGCTCTTATCGCGCAGCACGATGACGCTGTCCTTGCCCAGCGGCTGGAGAACGTAGTCGCCGAGATTGGGGATCCGATCCTCACGCCCGATGCAGAGCCAGCGCCGGCGGAAGATCCGGTCCATCTCCTTGCCGAGGATCTCGGAGGAGGTGTAGTACTCCCCCGGCAGAGTATGAGCGCCGTCGATCGAGAGTTCAGTGGTCTTGAGATAGGTGGCCACGAGGGAAATTCTCCGGGGAAGTGTCAGGGAAATATGCCTCCCGACGCGACGACGTGGAAGGCGTGCGCATCAGGCTATTGCAGCATCACATCCAAGGAGAGGACAATGTTCAGGTCTTCGGCGATTACGCTCTGTTGCCTCCTCGGTGCCAGCCTGGCAGGCACCTCGGGGTTCCAGGCGCAGACGAGCGAGGCAACTGCCGACTCGAGTAACACTTATGTGACGCCCGACGGCTACGGTCTCGGCCAGATTCTCCCCGGCGCGATCACCGACGTGACCGCCCGCACCCGAGCGGTGATGATCAAGATGAAGATCGTCGAGGAGCGAAGCAGGTCACTGGGGCAGGGGTGGAAGGAGTTGAGAGGGAAGAGGGGCGCCATGGATGTGAGCATCCGGCTCAAGTCGCAGTCGGCGAGCACCACCCGGGTCGAGGTGACGGCGCGGAGGGGACTCGCGGATTACAACCAGGGTCTCCAGCGGCAGGTTCTCGACGCGATCGGAAAGATCTAAAGCGCCGCCCGCACGATCCCCCTGCACTCGCCGAATCCGATCGTGACCGCTCCCGCGCGCTCGCAATGTCCGCGCATGATGACCTCGTCACCGTCCTCAAGGAACCCGCGGGTCTCGCCGCTGGGCAGCGTCAGCGGTTCGGCGCCACGCCAGGTGAGCTCCAGCAGGCATCCGCGCGCGTCGTGAGTGGGGCCGGAGATGGTGCCGCTGGCAAAGAGGTCGCCCGGCCGCATGTTGCAGCCGCCGCTCGTGTGGTGCGCGAGCATCTGGGCAAAGGTCCAGTAGAGGTCGGCCGCGCGGCCGCGACTCAATCGCTCCGGCGGTATGGCTCGCGCGCGCATGGCCGCGGTGGCCAGGTAAACCTCGACGATGATGTCCACGCCGCCGTGCGCCCGATCGGCCGGATCGGTGAGATACGGGAGCGGCGCCGGATCGCCCTCGGCACGGGCGCCGGCGGGAACCCGAAAAGGCTCCAGCGCCTCGAGCGTCACCACCCACGGCGACACGGTAGTGGCAAAGTTCTTCGACAGGAACGGGCCGAGCGGCTGGTACTCCCAGCTCTGCACGTCGCGCGCGGACCAGTCGTTCAGCAGGCACAGGCCCAGCACACGGTCCTCTGCGCCCGCGATCGGCACCGTCTCGCCGATTCCGTTCTCTCCGCAGACGAGCGCACCGACCTCCAGTTCGTAATCGAGCCCGCGAGAGGGCGCGTACGACGGCGGCGCCGCGGGATCCGGCCGGACC
>JBOHSC010000078.1:0-1831 GCA_050733115.1 Gemmatimonadales bacterium | reverse complement strand
GCACCGAGCCGGTGGCACGGAGCAGGTAGCGGCCGAGATCGAAATCCACGACGGTCACGTCGTAGATGGCCGGGTTCATCTGCGAGGCAACGAAGCGCTGCCAGATGAGCTGGTAGAGCCGGAACTGATCGGGCTCGAGGAATCGCTGGACCTGCTCCGGCCGTCGCGAAACGTCGGTGGGACGCACCGCTTCGTGCGCGTCCTGGACCCGCGCGTTCTTGCGGGAGGAGTAGGTGTTCGGCTTTTCCGGCAGATACGGCTTGGAAAAGTTCTTGGCGATGAAGTCGCGCACCGAGGTAATGGCGGCGTCGGACACGCGCACCGAGTCGGTACGCATGTAGGTGATGAGGCCCACCGGGCCGTCTTCGCCGACGTCCATGCCCTCGTACAGGTCCTGCGCCGCGCGCATGGTGCGCCGCGACGAAAACCCGAGCTTCTTGGCCGCCTCCTGCTGGAGCGTGCTGGTGGTGAACGGCGCCGCGGGATTCTTGCGCCGCTGCCGCTTCTCGACCTTGGTGACCTCGAAAGGCAGCTTCCGCACCGCATCGAGCACCGCCTGCGCCTCTTCGGCGGAATGGAGCTGCGGCTTGTGCCCCCCCACCTTGGCGAGAGCCGCCTCGAACGTCTGGCCGCCCTTGGCGAGGAGCGCCTCGATGCTCCAGTACTCCTGCGGCACGAAGGCGCGGATTTCCCGCTCCCGCTCGACGATGAGCCGGAGGGCCACCGTCTGCACCCGACCCGCGGAGAGGCCGGTCTTGATACTCCGCCAGAGAATGGGGCTCGCCTTGTAGCCCACGAGGCGGTCGAGGATGCGACGCGCCTGCTGGGCATTGACCTTCCGGTCGTCGATTTTTCCCGGCTCGGCGAGCGCCTCGCGAATGGCATCCCTGGTGATCTCATGAAACAGGATGCGGTGGGTGGGCGCACTGCTCTTGAGCTGGTCGGCGACGTGCCAGGCGATGGCCTCGCCCTCGCGATCGGGGTCGGTGGCGAGGTAGATGGTCGAGGCCGTCTTGGCGGCCTTCTTGAGCTCGGAGAGGGTCTTCGTCTTGCCCTTGATGGTGACGTACTTCGGCTCGAAGCCGTTCTCGACGTCCACCCCGAGCTCCCTGGTGGGGAGATCGCGCAGGTGGCCGACGGTGGCCCGCACGTCGTAGCCGGCCCCGAGATACTTGCCGATGGTCTTGGCCTTGGTGGGCGACTCGACGATCACGAGGGCATCGCCCGCGCTTCGGCTGCGCCCCCGGGGCTTGCCGGCCTTGGCGCCGGTCTTGGCCACCTTGGTTGCAGCCGAGGGGGACTTGCCGGTAGCCGGCTTCTTTACCGTTCGCTTGGTTCGAGTCGCCATGTCTTCACTGTAATGGGTAGAGTCATCCCCGGGTCAATCCGGGAGGTAGCAAGAAATCCGCGGCGGCGAGTGATGGCAAGGCAGGAGAGTGAACGCTCACACCCATCCGGCGTGCGTCCGGGCCAGCTGGATCACCTCCTGCGCCACCTCTGGCGCCCCCTTGGTGCCCGACGAAACCTCATGATCTGCAAGTCGATAGAACGGCTCACGCTCCTCGAGGATGACCCGCATCCGCTGGACCGGGTCGACCCCGGCCAGCAGCGGCCTCGCCTCCCCCTGCTCGCTCCGGCGAGCCGCAGTGCCCGCCGTACACCTCAAATAGATAATGAGACTGATCCCGCGCGCCGTCTCCAGTTGCCCTGGTTGGGCCGCCCAGCCCCCGCCAGGGACGATCACGGCAGGGTCGGCGGCCAGCGCCGCAGCCACCGCATCGCGCTCCAGCTGGCGGAAGACCGGCTCCCCCATCATCCCGAAGATCTGGTC
>JBOHSC010000077.1:0-2143 GCA_050733115.1 Gemmatimonadales bacterium | reverse complement strand
GTGCGGAGCGAGCGATTTCAGCAGTGGTATCGGCGGGCGGGATCGTGCTGGGGGTGCTGGCGGTGGTGGATCGTGAGGAGGGGGGCAGGGGGGTGCTGGAAAGGGCGGGGAGGCGAGTAGTAGCACTTGCTACTATTAGCACATTGGGTTTGAAATAGCCCTCGACCCTGGCCCCGCAGCGCGGGCTCCCGAGCGCTCACGTCTCCGTCTACTCCCCGGTCGATCCCACTATCTTGGTCGTGCCAGCCATGCCCGAGACATCACCACGAGGCACCAGTTCGCGCCGGGCAGCCGACTGCTCTGCAGGGGAAACCGCCTCGTGGCGCGGATCCAGCGGCCCGGCGACAGCTACATGAAGATTCCGATCTGAAAACAAGAGCATTCGCCTTCAGCTCAGGAGAGTGCCGATGTCCCTCGGCGCCAGCTTCCTCGACCTGGTGAATCGCGCCTTCGACCGCGCGGCCTCCTTCACCCCGCACAAGCCCACCCTCCTCACCAACATCAAGGCGTGCAAGAACCTCTTCTATACCAGCTTCCCCCTCAAGCGCGATGACGGCACGATCGAGGTGATCCACGCCTGGCGCGCACAGCACAGCCACCACAAGCTCCCCACCAAGGGCGGGATCCGGTACGCCGAGACGGTGGACGCGGAGGAAGTGCAGGCGCTCGCCGCGCTCATGACGTACAAGTGCGCCCTGGTGGACGTCCCGTTCGGCGGAGCCAAGGGAGGGATTCTCCTCAATCCGAAGAATTATTCGACGGACGAGCTGGAGCGAATTACCCGCCGCTACACCTTCGAGCTCGTGCGCAAGAACTTCATCGGCCCCGGCCTCGACGTCCCGGCACCCGACGTCGGGACCGGACCGCGGGAGATGGCGTGGATCGCCGACACCTACACTCAGCTCCGCTCGGGCGAAGTCGACGCCCTCGGTTGCGTCACGGGAAAGCCGGTGAGCGCGGGCGGTATCCGCGGACGCACCGAGGCCACCGGTCGCGGGGTGTTCTACGGTGTCCGCGAGATCTGCAACGTCCAGGAGGACATGAAAACGCTGGGATTGTCGACCGGGCTCCAGGGCAAGCGGATCGTCCTGCAGGGCCTCGGGAACGTCGGCTATTACGCCGCGAAGTTTTTCCAGGAAGCCGGCGCCGTGCTGGTCGGACTGGCCGAATCGGAGGGGTCCATCGCCAGCCCGAAGGGAGTCGATCTCGAGAAGGTGATGGCCCACCGGCGGGAGCGCCGGAGCATCCTGGACTTTCCCGGGGCGACCAATCTTGCCCGACGGGAAGATGCGCTCGAGCTCGAGTGTGACATTCTCATCCCGGCAGCCCTCGAGCGGCAGATCACGGAGGAGAACGCGCCCAGGGTCAAGGCGAAGATGGTCGTAGAGGCGGCAAACGGACCGACGACCCAGGAGGCGGACGAAATCCTCGATCGCCGCGGCATCATGGTCGTTCCCGATGCCTACATCAATGCAGGAGGCGTCACCGTCTCCTACTTCGAGTGGGTGAAAAACCTCGGCCATGTCCGGTTCGGAAGGATGCAGAAGCGGTTCGAGCAGGGCGCTTACGCCCGCCTGCTCGAGGCGGTGGAGGGTATGACTGGGCGGCGATTTACCGCGGAGGAGATCGAGCGAGTGACCCACGGGGCGGACGAGGCGGACCTGGTCAACTCAGGGCTCGAGGAGACCATGATCGGCGCCTATCATCCGATCCGGGAAACCTGGAAGCAGCAGCAGGGAAAGGCGTCTCTCCGAACCGCGGCCATGATCGTGGCCATCGACAAGGTGGCGCTAAGCTACGCGCAGCTCGGAATTTTTCCGTAAAAGAGGAGATGTTCGTGCCGAACCATCGTGCTTTTGGCTTGGCCGCGGTCATTGCGGCATCGATGGTGCTGGGGCCGTCCGTGGCACAGTCCCAGACGGTCCCCGCCTCTACCTGCCGCTTCGTCAAGATTCCCATGCGCGACGGGGTGAAGCTCAACACCAGCATCTGCGAGCCCGTGGCCGCGCGCGACTCTTTGCCGATCCTGCTCACGCGGACGCCATATGGTATCGCCGGCGACACCGTGGTGAGTGACGACTATCGCTTCCTCGCCGCCGACGGGTACGTCTTCGCCTACCAGGACATCCGTGGACGATTCGGG
>JBOHSC010000076.1:0-3230 GCA_050733115.1 Gemmatimonadales bacterium | reverse complement strand
AACTACGTCTCCTGCTCGCCCTTCCGCGTCCCGATCGCCCGCCTCGCCGCCGCCCAGGCCGCGCTCGCGACTCGCGGGACGATGGACCGGACCCGCGCCACCGTCTGACTCATGAGGACTCGATGACTGCGCCCGTGGTGGGAATCGTCATGGGGAGCGACTCCGACTGGGAAGTCATGCAGCACGCCGCGGCGCGCCTCGCCGAGTTCGGCGTGCCGCACGAGAGCCGGGTGGTGTCGGCCCATAGAACTCCCGATCTTCTCTTTCGGTACGCCGAGGACGCAGCTGGGCGCGGGCTGCGCTGCATCATCGCGGGAGCCGGCGGGGCAGCGCATCTGCCGGGAATGCTCGCGGCCAAGACGACTCTGCCGGTGCTCGGCGTGCCAGTGCCGTCGCGCCATCTGCAGGGCCTCGATTCCCTTCTCTCCATCGTTCAGATGCCCGCCGGCGTGCCGGTGGCCACGTTCGCCATCGGCGCCGCCGGAGCGCAGAACGCCGGCCTCTACGCAATCGGCATCCTCGCCCTCGCCGATCCCGCTTTGGCGACGAGGCTGACCGAGTTCCGCCGCGCGCAGACGGCGCGAGTGAGCGAGATCAAGCTCCCTTCTCCCGGATGATCCTTCCCGGCGCCACCCTCGGTGTGCTCGGCGGCGGCCAGCTCGGCCGGATGTTCACCCTCCGCGCGCGGACGATGGGTTATCGGGTGGTGGTGCTCGACCCCGATCCAGTGAGTCCTGCGGGACAGGTCGCCGATCGCCATGTGATGGCGCGCTATGACGACGAGGGCGCGCTCGATGGCCTCGCCGCTGCATGCGTGGCCGTTACCACCGAGTTCGAGAACATTCCCTCCGCGACCCTCGAGCGCCTGGCAGGCACGACGATCGTCCGCCCCGGCGCCGAAGCGGTCGCCATCGCGCAGGACCGGATTACCGAAAAGAGCTTTCTCCAGCGCGCCGGTTTTGCCGTGGCGCCGTTCCACCCGGTGCGACGCGCGGCTGAGCTGGCGTCGGCCATGGCTGCGGTGCGCCTCCCCGCGCTGCTCAAGACGAGCCGCCTGGGCTACGACGGAAAAGGGCAGGAGACGATACTCGCTCCCGGCGACGGCGTGGAAGCGTTCCGGAAGCTGGGCGGGGTTGACTCCATCCTCGAGGAGCGGCTCGGCCTGGAGCACGAGCTCTCGGTAGTTCTCGGGAGAGGAGCTGATGGACGGGTGGCCGCCTTTCCCCCGGGAGAGAACCACCATCGGGACGGCATCCTGGAGACCACCACGGTGCCGGCCCGCGTGCCGGAGCGGCTGGCGCTCGAGGCGCGCGACCTCGCGATCGGCGTGGCCAATGCGCTGAACTACGTGGGAGTGCTCGGCGTGGAGTTGTTCGTGGCAGATGGCGGACGCCTTTTCGTCAACGAGATCGCGCCGCGGCCCCACAACAGCGGCCACTACACGATCGATGCCTGCTCGCTAGACCAGTTCGAGCTCCAGGTGCGGACGCTGTGCGGCCTGCCGCTCCACGAGCCGTGGCTCCTCTCGCCGGTGGCGATGGTGAATCTCCTCGGCGATCTCTGGTGCAAGGGAGAACCGCGTTGGGCGGAGGTGTTCGCGCGCCCCGGCGTTCGTCTCCATCTGTACGGGAAATCCGAGCCTCGCCCGGGGCGCAAGATGGGTCACTTGAGCTGCCTCGCGGCCAGCCCCGATCGGGCACTCGCGCTCGCCCTCGAGGCGCGCGACGCCCTTTCCCCCGGAGGATGAGTCTGTCTCTCGCCGCCCTCCCTGGTCTCGCGCGGAGCCCGGCCCGGCCGACGCGGCGGGCCTGGTGCTGGAATGGGAAAAGACCAGGGTGAAGATTCCGCTCAGGCCGGCTTGACGGTCACCCGCCTGGCCAGACTCCTCACCCCGCTCAGCAGCCGATCCACCTCTTCGGTGGTCGTGTAGCAGGCACATCCCGCGCGCACGAGACCGTGCGCCGAGAGGCCGAGGCGCGCGACCACCGTCGTCGCATAGAAATCTCCGTTCGACACGAACACGCCCCTCTCGGCCAGCACCGTCGCCACCTCACCTGACGTCTTCCCCTCCACGGTGAATGCCACCGTCGGCGTGTGCGGTTCCGACGGCGGCGGGCCGTAGAGGGAAACGCCCGACATTCCCTTCAACCCATCCCACAGCCGCTCAAGCAACTCCTGCCCTCGCACGTGCAGACCGCTGAAGGCGCCCGCGAGCCGCTCACGGCGGCTCCTCCCGGTCCCGAGCGACGCCAGGAATTCCACCGCCGCGCCCGCGCCGGCGATCCCTTCGTGATTGAGCGTTCCCGTCTCCAGTCGCTCGGGGGAAGTCTCGGGCGCCGGGGCGAGCTTCGGGGCGTCCAGGGCCTCGAGCCGGGCCTTCCGGCCGTAGAGGATGCCCAGATGCGGGCCGTAGAACTTGTACGACGAGCACGCGAGGAAGTCGCACCCGATGGTACGGACATCCACCAGGTGGTGCGGCGCGTAATGCACGGCGTCGACGAAAGTGAGCGCCCCCGCCGCCCGGGCGAGACGTACCGCGCGAGCCACGTCGGTCACCGTGCCCAGCGCGTTCGACGCGGCGCCGATGGCGAGCAGCCTGGTTTTCGGCGAGAGCGCGCGCTCGAGGGTGGGCCACTGGAGCTGCCCGGTCTCGACATCGAGCGGCACGGTGCGAATGGTGACGCCGCGCTCCCGCTCGAGAGCGGTCCAGGGAGCCACGTTGGCATGGTGATCGAGCTCGGTGACGACGATCTCGTCGCCCGGCCCCCAGCTGCGCCCGAGCGCACGTCCGAGATGGAAGGTGAGCGTGGTCATGTTGGCGCCGAACACGATCTCGTCGGCGGACGCCCCAAGAAAATCGGCAAGGGCGGCGCGGGCGGAGGCGATGATCGCGTCGGTTTCTTCGCTCGTGGGGTATCGCCAGTGGGTGTTGGCGTTGTGGCGGTAGAGGTAGTCGCTCATCGCCTCGACCACGGCCCCCGGCACCTGAGTGCCGCCGGGTGCGTCGAAATACGCGACCGAGTGGCCGCGGTGCTTGCGTTCGAGGGCCAGGAACTGGGCTCGGATATGGGAAGTGGAGTGGGTCATGCGGCCTCGGGAGAGTGTCGGACTGGCCCTGAGAAGTTGGGTGACGTAGAATAGGCTAAGCCATTTGTCTTTAGTAATTTATAAGTAAAGACTGAACAAACATTGAACAGAAAATCAAGGTTTGTTCAACCCGCCCGCCCCGA
>JBOHSC010000075.1:0-2799 GCA_050733115.1 Gemmatimonadales bacterium | reverse complement strand
GCCGCCACTCGAGCAGCCACTCGGGCTCACCCTTCTTGGCGGAAATCATCCGGACGACGTCTTCACTCAGCCCCTTGGGGGCGGTGTCCGATTCGATGTCGGTGACGAAGCCGTACTTGTATTCCTTGTTGACCAGAGACTCGACCGACGAGCTCATGGCAGCTCCTCCGCGGAACGAAACCGCTCGTGATGTGCTTCGACGGGGCCTTCCGGAAGGGCCGCCGCCAGTCGCGGGGCGATCGGGCCGAAATACCCCTCGAGATGCCGGATGGCACCCTCCCGGCCTTCGCGCTCGACGAGCTGGTTGAGCAGATCGTTCAGCGCTTCCTCGTACCGGCGGGGGAAAAGGGCATCACCGGCGGGGCTCAGCCGGTAGAGGAAAATGGGCGCCCCCACTCCTCGGTTCTCTCGTTCGTACCGCACCAGCCCTTCCGATTCCAGCTCCTTGAGATGGTGACGAACGGCGTTCAGTGAAACGCCGAGCCGTGCGGCAAGATCCTTGGCCGCCAGCGGCTGCCACTGTTTGAGCTGAGCCAATACCTCGCCGCGCGGCCCCTTGTGACCGATGGGCAGGAGGGAATCAGAAGCGGAAGAAAGAGAGAGCGTTACACCCATGGGGCGAATGTTAAGTAAATTAGTCGGGATTGTCAAATCGTGGGGAGATTTTGGTGCGAATTGGGAATCACATTATGGACCAACGACTTACAGCGGTAGTGGAAGATCAATAAGTCGAACGCCTCAATCGGCTGGTCCCCACTCGTTGGGGACTGCACCCATGAACTTCTGCCGTTATAGTAGTAGCGTTAACTACCTCCTATCCCGTTTGCACCCTCCTTCACATATTGGTCTCCATTATTGGTCCGAGACGCCCCCGAAGCCGCCCAGAGGCCGCCCGATGACCATCCACCGCATCCGACTCCTCGGTGATCCCATTCTTCGGGCCCGCTGCGAGCCGATCACCAAGCCCAACTCTACGGCAGTCCGGGTCATCCTGGACGACATGCGCGAGACGCTGCGTGACTGGCAGTCGCGCTTCGGCAGTGGCCGCGGAATCGCGGCGCCGCAGATCGGGGCCCCGGTCCGGATGATCTTCATTGAAATGGACCGTCCCTGGGCGCTCATCAATCCGGAAATCGTGGACATCGGGAACGAGGACTTTCCGGTGTGGGACGACTGCTTCTCCTTCCCCAACCTCCTTGTCCGAGTCTCCCGCGCCTACCGCGTCCGGGTTCGGTATCAGGATCTGAAAGGAGAGTGGTCGGAGGTGGAGCTGGAGGGTGATCGCGCCGAGCTGCTGCAGCACGAGCTCGACCACCTCGACGGCGTCCTGGCCGTGGACCGCCCGCATGGGCTCGACCCATTCTGTCTCCGGGAGGAGTGGCACCGGATCCATGGGCCGCACCGCTACGGAGCGCCCGAATCGAGAAACGAAACCTACGCCACGCCACTCACCGGCCTGCTGTAGGGGCTAGAACCAGCGGCCCAGCCGGACGAAGAGCGCGTCGCGCCCTCCGGTAGCGAGTCCATACTCGAAGCGCACCGGGCCAAGCGGAGTTTCCGCCCCGATCCCCGCCCGCACTCCCGCTATCCATCCGCTCGAATCGATGAAGGGGCCCCCCGCACCCGAGCGGCCGCCCACCAATTCAAGGCGGGCGAGCAACGGTCCCTTGATCGGTGTGGCCATCAGGACGCCGACCATCGCCTCGCGATCTCCCCGACGCTCACCGATGTGCAGCCCGGGAAAGCCGTCGTTGCCGCCGAGTGGGAGGCCGAGCTGCAATGGGAGGTTCTCCCCCCAACCGAGCCGGATTCGCGGGTAGACCCGCACTGAGCCTGCTCGGGTGGTGAGCGTGGCATCGAGTGCCGCCCGGCGATAGACCCCGGTCCAGACGACCTCGGCGGAGATGACCCGACCACGCGAGCGGCTCGCCCGCGTGGCAGCGGCGGAAATGCCGAGTGTCGAACGGTCTCCGCGTATCGGCTCGTGCCAGGTGTGGCCCTCAAACCCGGCCGCCAGCTCCCACCCATGCGGGAGCCGCCGCTCGGCGCCGAGGAAGCCGATCCCCTCGCGAGTCTTCGCCTCGGGCAGCTCGTCTCCGCCCGGGTCGAAGCGCCGTACCTCCTCCTCGGCGATGCGCACGGTGGCGGTGGGATTGATGAGCTGGCGACCGAGCTGGAAGTTCCGGCGCAGACCGATGGAGAGCTCGCGCCGGAGCTCTCCCAGGAAAAGCGCGGCGCTGCCCTCGAGGGCGCGCCCGAAGAGTCGCCGGTCCACCATCCCGGCCCACATCCGTCCGCCCAGCTCGTTGTCATACGCCACACCAATTCCCGCCACCCGTCGCGCCGCGCGATGCAGGATGAGCCGGAGATTCACGGTATCTCCATGCCCCGAAGGGGCGAGCCACACCGCCTCGTACGCTTCCGACGCGGCGGCAAGATTGCGCACCCGTGAGCGGAGCCGCGAGACGTCGAGTGAATCGCCCGGACTGACGCCCAGCAACCGGACCAGTGCGAGGCGCTCCGAAGCGTTAGCGCCGTCGATGATGACCTCGCCGACGCGGGTCGGCATCCGCGGCGGGGGCGGTACAGGTGCCGAACCGTGGCAATGAAGGCCGGGAAGCCCTGAATCGGCGGCGGCAGCTCCGAGCGCGAGGAGACGGTCAATGGCCCGGGGGGAAAAATTGAGGCTGGTGAACCCGTCTACCGCCGACCGAATCATGAGATCCCCGGAATGCAGCGAGTCGGCGGGCTGCAGGAAGAGGAACTCCACGAGCCGGTCGGCCACGAGAATGGGTGAGC
>JBOHSC010000074.1:0-3735 GCA_050733115.1 Gemmatimonadales bacterium | reverse complement strand
CAACCCGGACCCGCTATATTCCCCGCCGTTCCGGGGGGTTGCCACCGATGGCCGGCGATCCCGCCCAATTTCTTCGTCCCACCGAGGCACGATGTCCATCAAGTCCGACCGTTGGATCCGGCGGATGGCCCACGAGCGCGGCATGATCGACCCCTTCGTCGAGCGCCAGGTGCGCGAGGTCGACGCCAGGGGCCGCCGGGTCATCTCGTACGGAGTCTCGAGTTACGGCTACGACATGCGGGTGGCGCCCGAGTTCAAGATCTTCACCAACGTGCTGAGCGCCGTGGTCGATCCCAAGGAGTTCGATTCCCGGAGCCTGGTCGAGTTCGAGGGTGAGGTGTGCATCGTCCCGCCCAACAGCTTCGCGCTTGCCCGGTCCATCGAATATTTCCGGATTCCCCGCGAAGTGCTCACGATCTGCGTGGGGAAGAGCACCTACGCGCGCTGCGGTATCATTACCAACGTGACGCCCTTCGAGCCGGAGTGGGAAGGCCATGTGACCCTCGAGATCTCGAATACCACCCCGCTGCCCGCCAAGATCTACGCCAACGAGGGGATCTGCCAGGTCCTCTTCTTCGAGGCCGATGCCGACGACCTCTGCGAAGTCAGCTACGCCGACAAGGCCGGCAAGTACCAGCGCCAGACCGGCGTCACCCTCCCGAAGCTCTAGCGATAGCGCGACCCTCAACAGGACCCTTGATGCGCCACCCTCTCTGGCTCTTGCTCGTATTCGCCTCGACCCTCGCAGCCCAGCAAGCTCCGCCCCCGTCCCCGGCTCCGTCGGGGCCGCCTCGGCCGCCGGTTGCCGACACTGGAATCTTCAGCCCCCTTCCCCTTCCGCCGGGGAATGAGTTTCGCAGCGCGAGCGGAGCGCCGGGCCCACGGTACTGGCAGCAGCGGGCCGATTACTCCATCAAGGTCACCCTCGACACCGCGACAAAACGCCTGAGCGGCAGCGAGCAGATCCGGTACACCAATAACTCCCCGGATACGCTGCGCTTTGTCTGGATGCAGCTCGACCAGAACCTCTTCCGGCCTGGCAGCGTCGGCTCTCTGCTCTTCGCCTCCGAGAGCCGCTTCGGCGGGGCCGGATTCGAGGGCGGATTCCAGATCCGGAGCATTACGGAGTCCGCGGCGGTGCCGGTCTCGCGGCCCGGCACCAGGGCCGCCAAGGCTACCCCAGGCAAGCCGGTCCCACTCCAGTCCCGGGTGGACGATACGATGATGTACGTCGAGCTGTCCGCCCCGCTCGCCCCGGGTGGCACCGCGGTGCTCGACCTCTCGTACTCCTTCAACATCCCGGAGCATGGCGCGGACCGCATGGGGCGCGACGGCAACCTCTACGAGCTGGGCCAGTGGTACCCTCGCATGGCGGTCTACGACGACGTTCAAGGGTGGAACACCGATCAGTATCTGGGACAAGGCGAGTTCTACCTCGAGTACGGCGACATCGACTACGAGGTCACCCTCCCGGCAGGCTACATCGTCGCGGGCTCGGGCGTGCTCCAGAACCCGATGGAGGTCCTGACTCCGACCGAGCGGTCCCGGCTCGCGGCTGCTGCCAGGTCCGACACGACGATCGCCATCGTCACTGGAGCCGAGCTGGCGTCGGGCGCCGCCCGCCCCCGGCGCGACGGCAATCTGACCTGGCGATTCCGGGCCCAGCGGGTGCGCGACGTGGCCTGGGCAGCGTCGCCCGAATACCTGTGGGATGCCTCGGGGTGGAGCGGCGTGCTGGCACAGGCGTACTACCGCCCGTCGGCGATCGGGCTTTGGAGCGAGGCGGCCAGGATGAGCCGTTTCTCGATCCAGGAGTACAGCACCCGCTGGTATCAGTACCAGTACCCGCAGATCTCGGCGGTCGAGGGGCCGGTGTCGGGCATGGAGTATCCGATGGTCGCCATGGAGGCGAAGGGCGACGACGCCCCGGGCCTCTACAACGTGATCACCCACGAGATCGGCCACATGTGGTTTCCGATGATGGTGGGCTCCGACGAGCGGCGGTATGCGTGGATGGACGAGGGGTTCAACACCTTCATGAACACCTTCTCCGAAGAGGACTACTGGCATCGCGACGACACGAGCATCCGCCGGAACGAGTCGGCTTTCGTCACGGCACTCGATCAGTCGCCCACGGCCCAGCCGATCATGACCCCGGCCAACCGCTATCTCACCAGCAACAACCTCGGCAGCCTGGCCTACGTGAAGCCGTCGATCATGCTCCTGGCGCTCCGCAACAAGGTCCTCGGTTCGGAGGTGTTCGACAGCTCGTTCCGCGAATACACGAGGCGATGGGCCTTCAGGCATCCCAAGCCGGCCGACTTCTTCCGAACCATCGAGGAGGTCTCGGGCCGCGATCTGTCGTGGTTCTGGCGGGGCTATTTCTTCACGACTGCGTCACTCGATCAGTCGGTGGAGTCGGTTCAGGCCGGGCCCGCCGGATCGTCGCTGGTGACGCTTCGGAACGTCGGATCGGCCGTCATGCCGGTCGAGCTGGAGCTCACCTTCGATGACAGTACCACGCAGCTGGTGAAGTTGCCGGTGGAGATCTGGTACGGCGGCAACCGGTACATCTACCGGGTTCCGCCGGGCAAGCAGGTCGTGGGCGCGCGCGTCAACCCGGACGGGGCCTTCCCCGATGTGAACCCTGCCGACGATAGCTGGCAGGCCCCCGCCACGAGCACGCATTGACCGGGCTCATACCCTCAACGGGAATCCCCATGCGCTTTCCCTTCGCCCTGCTCCTGCTCGGACCCCTTGCACTCCCGGCCGCGGCTCAGCAGCCGGCCGCCGCGCCCATCGCCCTGCGCCCTTCCGAGCCGGGCGACTCCTCGCCTTTTCGCCGCCTGCTTCTTCCCACTCCCAATGGCGTGCGGAGTGCGAACGGCGCACCGGGCGCACAGTACTGGCAACAGCGCGCCGACTACGTCATAAGAGCCACGCTTGACACTGCCGCCCGTACAGTCCGGGGCGAAGAGACGATCACCTACTGGAACAATTCCCCCGACACCCTTCGATTCGTCTGGTTGCAGCTCGACCAGAACCTCTTCACTGATTCGAGCCGCGGAGCGGCGCTCTTCAGCATATTGCCCGGCTCGGCGCCGGCGGCCCAGGGCGCCCCGGCGGCTCCAGCCGGCGTTCGGCTGCTCAAAGTCGCCCAGCCGGCGGTGGCTCCGAAGGGGAAAGCGGCCGCCGTCGCGGGCGCCGAGCTCACGTACCTGGTGAACGGCACGGTAATGCGAATCGATCTGCCGCGGCCGCTTCCGCCCAAGGGAAAGCAGCAGCTCGACATCAGCTGGTCCTTTCCCTTCCCCGCCGAAGCCAACCGGATGGGCGTCGAGGATATCGACGGGAATCCCGTCTTCGAGGTGGCGCAGTGGTACCCGCGCATGGCGGTGTATGATGACGTGAGGGGATGGAATACGGAGCAGTACTATGGCCGCGGCGAGTTCTACCTCGAGTACGGCAGCTTCGACGTGAGCATCACCGTGCCGGCCGACATGCTCGTCGCCGCCACCGGCACCCTCCGCAACCCCGACGAGGTTCTCACCGCCGCCCAGCGCGCCCGGCTGGCGCGGGCCCGCTCGAGCACCGAGACGGTGATCATTCGCGGCAAGGACGAGATCGGCGACCCCGCCTCCCGCCCGCCCACTACCTTCCCGACTTTCACCTGGCATTTCACCGCCGACAGCGTGCGGGACTTTGCCTGGGCGGCAGCGCGTCACTTCGTCTGGG
>JBOHSC010000073.1:0-2939 GCA_050733115.1 Gemmatimonadales bacterium | reverse complement strand
CTTCAGGAACTCGATGATCTCCTGGAGCTCGACCTTGGCCTCATCGGCGCCGGCCACGTCGGCGAAGGTGATCTTGGGCGTGTCGCCGGCGAGCAGCTTTGCCTTCGACTTGCCAAAGGCGAAGGCGCGACTCCCGCCTGCCTGCAGCTGGCGGAGGAGGAAGAACCAGAGGCCGAGGATGACGATCCACGGCAGAGCCGCGATGATGATGGCGGTGATGCCGCCCTTCGGCTCCTTGGCCAGGATGGGAACGCCCGCATCCTCGAGGCGCTTGATGAACACCTCGCTGTTGGCCACGGGGAGCAGGACCGTGAAGCTCTTGGCGCTCCGGCTGTCCTGCGTGACCGGGTTCCGGAAATCGCCCTCGAGGCGCTTGCCGTCGTAGACCTCGACGCGCTGGACGTTGCCCTGGTCGAGCTGGCGGCTGAACTCGGTGTACGAGAACTCCTGGGTCGGGCTGCGCTGTTTGCTCATCATCTGGAAGAGCGCCAGCGCCACCAGGCCCACGAGCAACCAGAGAGCCAGGTTCTTGCTCAAGTTGCCCCAGTTGGTGCGAGGGGGTCGGGTCGGTAGTCTGTCTGCCATTGGTCCTAGTCCACTCTATTCCAGGTCCGCGATGAACGGGAGGTGACGAAAATTTTCGGCGTGGTCGAGACCGTATCCGACCAGAAACGCCGGCGGCGCCCGGAACCCCACAAAACGCACCTCGTGGCGGATTTCGGTGGCCAGCTCTTTATCCAGGAGCGCGCAAATGGCCAGGCTCCTCGGGTGCCGGGCAACCAGCAACCCCATGAGGCGCTGCAGGGTCCGGCCCGTATCAATAATATCCTCAACCAGCAGAATATGTTTCCCTTCGAGCCGGGTTTCCGGATCGTAGACGAGCCGGACCGCGCCACTGGAGACTTTCCCGTCGCCGTACGAGCTGGCCACCAGGAAATCCACCTGCACCGGCCGCTCGATCGTCCGGACCAGATCGCTCAGGAAAATGAAGCTCCCCTTGAGCAGCCCCAGCACCAGCAGCTCGCCGTCGGGATAGGCCGCTGTGATGTCCGCGCCCAGCTCCGCTACCCGTGCGGCAATGGTGCGCGCGTCGAAGACGATCGATTTGATCGGCCGCCCCCCCGTTCGGCGGAGGACGTCAGGCGGGGTCGACGTCGACACGCAGGGCCTCCGTGCCACCGGCAGGAATGAGCGCGTCGGAGCGGCAGACGCCAGGAATCCACACGACCTCTTCGGTGCCGGCTACCACCGGCCAGCTGGCCCGCCGGCCCCGCGGTACCCGGGCCTCCTGAAAGCATCGGACCACCAGCCGTCGCCCCGTTCCCGCGAGGGGTCTGACCTTGTCGCCGGCGGACCACCCCCTCACGGTGAGCAGGTCGGGAGTGAACCAGGCGGTGAGTCCAACCCTCTCCTGACGCGCCGGCACGGCATCGAGTCGCCACGCAACTCGCCACGCACCCCACGACCCCTCACCCCGCTCGCCGTCGATGTTCCAATTCCCGGGCGGAGGTACTCCGGGCGCTCCTCGCACCAATCGAAGCCGTCCGAATGAAAGCTCGGCTTTCCATCCCCCACTCAGGGGCACCTCGGAGCCGCTGACTCCGCTCTCCAGCAGCGCCATTACCCGGGCGGCGCGCACTGGTCCCAAGGGGCAACCGGCTCGGCGGCCGGCCGCCAGAAGCAGCGATTCAACAAGTGTTGAATCATACCCGCGGAGTATGCCTCCAGCAACGGAAATTCCTCCCGGTTCCAGTGCCGGATCCAGGCCCGGAAGTACGTCGAGCATCTTGTCCCAGGCCACCCTGTTTCGGCGGGCGTGCGCGGCACCTCGGACCAGGGCGGAGTCGACATCGGGAAGCCGCTTCCGGACCAGCGGGAGCAGCTCGGAGCGGAGCCACGCTCGCTGGTGCCGCGGGTCGTCATTAGCCGGATCGAGCCAGATCGGAAGGTTCCGGATCTGCACATATCGAGCCAGTGCCGCCCGCCTGAAGGGCAGCAGTGGCCTCACCAGCGGACCGCTGACTGGAGCGATTCCCGCGAGCCCCGCCGACCCCGACCCAGCCAGCACCCGCATGAGCACCGTCTCGGCCTGGTCATCGGCGTGGTGCGCGAGGAAGATTGAGCCCGCAGCCAGACGGACGCGCAAGGAATGGAGAAAGGCGTAGCGAGCTTCCCGCGCGGCCGTCTCTCCCGCGTCAGGCCCGAGCTCCCCACGGGCTCCTTCGAATGGAAGCCCCATCGCCGCGGCCAACTCGCGAACCCGAACGGCCACTGCGGCGCTCTCGGGATGAATCCCGTGGTCGAAGTGAGCGACCATGAGCGCCAGCCGGTGCGCATCAGCGGAACGGACGAGCAGGTCGAGGAGGGCAACGGAGTCGGGGCCTCCCGACACGGCGACGAGCGCGGGCCCCTTGGGAAGCGGGAGGGTGGCCAGATGACGCCGGAATTGGTCGAGCAGATCCATGGCCGGACTCTAGCGCACTTCGATGCAGCGAGCGAGGGCGGAGAGGAGCTCGTTGGCCCGGTACGGTTTCTGGAGGAAGCCGGCGAGCTCCTTGCCGATGAATCGCCTCGACGTTTCCTCCTCGCTGAAACCGCTCGTGAGAACGATTCGCGGCCGGGGATGGCGGGCGAGCAGCTCCTCGAGCACGGCGTCGCCGCCGAGTACCGGCATGGTGAGGTCGAGGAGGACGGCCACGATCTCGCCTGCATGCGAGTCGTACAGGTCGATCGCCTCGCGGCCGTTCCTCGCGAGCAGCACCTTGTAGCCACCTCTCTCGATGAGCCGCTTCGACGTCGATCGGACGGCGTCCTCGTCGTCGGCGACGAGAATCGTCCCCCTGCCGGTCGGCCTGAGAGGGAGCGCCGGCGGAGACCCCGGGCCCTCCTTCGGCACTTCGCCCGATGTGTCGGCCGGGAGAAGCACCCTGAACGTCGTC
>JBOHSC010000072.1:0-2277 GCA_050733115.1 Gemmatimonadales bacterium | reverse complement strand
CTCCTGCAACAGGCCGCGGCGGCGTACAACGGGGACATCGGTATTACTTCGACGATCTTTCCGGCGGAATCGTGCGAGGGAGAGTATCCGGCGTGCGCGCCTCACGGTCCCGAAATCGACTTGCAGCTCGTCAAGGCCGTCGCCTTCTACACGCAGAGCCTCGGCGTGCCTGCACGACGCAGCCTCGACGACCCGAAGGCGCGCCAGGGCGAACAGCTTTTCTATGCCGCCAACTGCACCAGCTGCCACGTCCCGACACTTCGCACCGGGTACTTGAAGGACGTTCCCGAGGTCTCGAACCAGACGATCCATCCGTATACCGACCTGCTCATCCACGATATGGGGCCGGCCCTGGCCGACGGCCGGCGTGACTTCCTGGCATCGGGAAGCGAGTGGCGCACGGCGCCACTCTGGGGGATCGGCTTGGTGCAGACGGTAAATGGGCACACGAACTTCATGCACGATGGGAGGGCGCGCGGCCTGCTCGAGGCCGTGCTGTGGCACGGCGGCGAGGCCAGGGCATCCCGCGAGCGGGTTCGACGCATGTCGGCGCAGGAGCGCAGCGCACTGGTCGCGTTCCTCGAGTCGCTGTGATGCTATGACGCGACAGGCCGGCCAAGCAGCGCGTCCACCTCCTCCTGCATCTCTTCCTGTGTGAGACGCCAGGACGCCGCAGCGGCGTTGTTTTCGACCTGCGCCGGCCAAGTCCCGCCCGCGATGACCGAGGCCACCTCCGGCCGGGTCAGCAGCCAGCCGATGGCGAGTTGGCGGTGTCAAAAGAAATGATGCCGTTGTCGAGTCGCCAGCCGAAGTTGTTGCACCCCCGCCCGACGACCGAGATCTTCAGGGAACCGATCTTTCGCTTCTCCATCTCGTTATCCGACCTTCCTTGTCCCACCAATGGTGACCCATCGACTGGTAACGGTCCGCGCTATCTCCGCATCCTCCCCATATCGGCAAGGATGGCCCTGGGTGATACCGGACCGCCGAGAAACTCGGTGACCACCTCTCTGGTGGGTCGCTCGAGCCCGAAACGGTAGAGCCGCGGAGCCACCCACTCGAACCAGGTCGAGTCGCCGGCTGCGAACGACCCGTGCATCTCGCTCGTCCGGGCACGGATGGCCGCAATGAGGATCGCACCCGCCGCGTAGTTCATCATGTAGCCGGGCGCATCGACTAGCTGTCCCCGCATCGCCCACCAGGAGAGCTCGGCGTGGGGCCGGATTCGAAGGTAATCACGGGTGAGCCGGGTCCAGACCTCGTTCGGGTCGGCTGTCGGGTCGCGCAGCATTCGGGCCTCGAGAAGCGCCCACGCCACATCCATCACGATCCCCGCGTACCGGGCACGGAGCCCATCGGCCAGCGGCACCGAGTCGCCGAGCCAACGCTTCTGCCATGCCGGCTCATAGACATCGAGAGCCACGAAATCACCCAGCGCCTCGCTGAAGGGATCGCTGTCGGGCCAGTCGGCATAGGCCGGCCGGGTGCGGATCGAGGCGATGTGGATCGCATGTCCCGACTCGTGCAGCAGCTCGGCGAGATTGTCGAGCCCGCCGTCGCGGTAGGTGGCGAAAACCCACGGCTCGCCGGGATCCCACCGGCCATCCCGGAGCCTCGGTCTCGCCCCGAACGTGGTATACGCCACGGGCGTCTTCCCATTGTGTGGAGCGAGGTCGAAGTGGACACGGAGCGCCCCGAGGTCGACGCCGAGGGCCTTGAAGACTTCGGCGTTGAGGCGCTCGAGCCGGTCGGCGGGAATGAGAGGGCTCAGCTTCCTGCTCGACACTCCCGCGGCGTAAAACCAGTCCCACGGCTCGACCAGCGAGTCGGATGTCGCGTCCCGCCAGGTCTCGAGCATCGTACGAAGCCACTGCTCCAGCGAGTCGGGCGGGACGCCCGAGGCACTGGCCTGCGCTACTGACGGCATCTCGCCGCTTCCCCGCCGAGCCACCTCGAGCGCGATGAGCTGCCGGTAGGGACTGCCGGCATCGTTGTCGCCGTTCACGCTGCGCCAGACGGGCTCGAGAGCGAGAAAGAGCCGCCTCCGCTCCACCGGGTCGTCGGTGCGGCCGATCCTCCCCAGTACGGTGAGCCGGTCGAGCGTATCATCGCCGACCACGACATGGTGCTGCGCCCAGCCATAGCAGTCGTAGATTCGTACCCGGAGGGAATCGCTCCCGCCGCCGGCCTTTGCGATTGCCGCGGGATCGTAGGCGCACTCGGGACGTGGATCCGCCGCCGGGGCGACCGGCGTACCGGTCATGCCAAGAGGGGTCA
>JBOHSC010000071.1:0-1736 GCA_050733115.1 Gemmatimonadales bacterium | reverse complement strand
CAGGAGTAGAGATGGAGGCGCTCACCGCGGTGGCGGTGGCCTGCCTGACAGTTTATGACATGGTCAAAGCAGTGGATCGAACGATGACGATTGGAGAGGTGAGGTTGCTGAGCAAGACCGGGGGCACCCGGGGAGACTGGCGCCGCGCCGAGTCGTAACGGCAGACGGCCTTCTCATAGATGAAGGAGGTTGGCCAATGAAGCGACCGACCGACAAGTACAACGAGGTCCCGGGTAATGGTACCCGCCGTCTGGTCATTCGCGGCGGGATGGTGTTCGCCGCTGCGGCGCTCATCGTAACCCTCGCGGGGTGGACGCGGCGCGTGAGCGCGGTGGATACCGTCCGCCTGCCGGACATGCGGCTCGTTGTGAGCCGGCTGGGAAGCCTTGGCCAGCAGCTCGACGCCGCCCGGGGTGAAGTGGCGCTTACCAAGCTCCAGCTCGATCGGGCCAACGCCGTCATGGCCAGCTCGTCGAAATATCAGATCCCGGCCGACCTGGCCGCGTCGATTTACGACATCGCGCTGAGCGAGGGCATCGACCCGGCGCTCGGGTATCAGCTCGTCAAGATCGAGAGCAATTTCAAGGCGGATGCACGGAGCAACATGGGCGCGCTGGGGTACACGCAGGTGCAGTTGGCCACCGCGCGCTTCTACGAGCCGCAGGTGACGGAAAAGGTCTTGCTGGATCGGGACACCAATCTGCGGATCGGGTTCCGCTTCCTGAACGATTTGCTCGAGAGGTTCGACCACGACACCCATCTGGCGCTGCTGGCCTACAACCGGGGTCCCACGCGCGTCAGTGCAATCCTCGCACGCGGCGGCAATCCGGCCAACGGCTACTCCGCCGCGGTCATGAAGGGCTACGCTCCTCCGCGCACCATCGATCCGGGCTGGCGTTAGCCGGGAATACGGAGCGCGGCGCCGGCCCTGATGGTGGCGCGCTCCGACAATCCATTCGCTTCTCTGAGGGCCTGGACCGAGACGCCGTACTGTCTCGCCAGGCCCCCCAGCGTTTCTCCCCACCGCACCACGTGTACTCGTCCGGCCTCCGCCAACGTCACGCGGACCGGCGCGGCGCGGCGCGCCGGCGGCGGCCCGGGCGGCGCCACTCGAAGCCGCTGGCCCGCGTGAATCTTTTCCGACCGGCCGAGGGCATTCCACGCAAGTAGCTGGCTGACGGTGACGTCATATTCGGCGGCCAGTCCGGAGAGAGTCTCTCCTCTCCGCACCCGGTGGAAGCCGCTCGCGCTGCTGCTCGGCGGAACCACGGGGTCGGCCACGCGGCGAGCCACCGAGGTCGAGAGCGCTCCTCCGGTTGGCACGATGAGCTGCTGCCCGGGACGCAGCGCACGTCCGTGAGCGCGGGGGTTGGCATCGGTCAGGAGCCGCAGGCTCACACGGTACTTCCGCGCAATGCCGCCCATCGTCTCGCCTCGTGCGACAATGTGCTCCACGAAGGTCACGCGTTTGGAAACCGGCAGTTCGGCGTACGCGGCTTCGGTTGCGGCTCCGCGGCCCGCGGGAATTCTGACGACCGCCTTCATACCAGGCGGCGTCGCCAGCCGCAGGTACTGCGGATTCATTTCGCGCACTGCCGCGACGGTGGTATCGGCGAGACGGGCGATGACGTCGAGGCCGGTCATGCCCGGCACGATGATGGAATCGTACGCGGCAGGCTCTCCGATTCCGACCTCGAATCCGTACCGCTGTGGTTCCTTTGCAATGAGCGCCGCCG
>JBOHSC010000070.1:0-2904 GCA_050733115.1 Gemmatimonadales bacterium | reverse complement strand
AGCGCAACAACTCGCCGGACTCGCTACCGGCAACAGCGAACGTCAACGAGTAGCCGAGAGCGCGATGATCGGCTGCCTCAGCGATCCCGCACAGCTCGCCCGGATCGTCGAGCCGGGCCGGCTCAAGGCGGTGCTCAGGATTCCCGAGACGCAGGCCAAGGACGTCACCATCGGCCAGCCGGCGGCCATCGACACTCGCAACGGAATCGTCGAGGGACGTGTCTCAAGGATTGATCCCGCGGTCCTGAACGGAACGGTCACCGTGGATGTCTCGCTGCAAGGGGAGATGCCCCGTGGCGCCCGCCCCGACCTTTCGGTCGACGGGACGATCCAGGTCGAACGGCTCGACAACGTCCTGCACGTGGGCCGTCCGGCATACGGGCAATCGGGCAGCACGGTGGGGCTGTTCAAGCTGGTCGATGGTGGCGCGGCCGCGGTGCGCACCAACGTGCGGCTGGGCCGCACATCGGTCAACACCGTGGAGGTGACGGGCGGCCTCCAGCCCGGCGACAAGGTGATCATCTCCGACATGTCGCGGTGGGACGGATTCGACAGAGTGAGGGTGGAATGATCGGACACGGCTCCGAGCTTTGGGCTATGAGCCAGGGGCTCTGGTTGTCGACTGATCCTTACTCACGACGTGACCAAGCAGTACAGGCGACGACCATCTCTTGTCTCATAGCTCATAGCTCATAGCTCGCGGCCCCAGCTCACGCCAACACCGGACTCCCCAATGACCGAATCGCTGATCGCGCTCCAGGGAATCAAGAAGGTCTTCTACACCGACGAAGTCGAGACTCATGCGCTCTCGGACATTCATCTCGACATCCGGCATGGCGAGTACGTCGCGATCGCGGGACCGTCGGGGTGCGGAAAGACGACGCTTCTCTCGATCCTCGGCCTGCTCGATTCTCCGACTGACGGCTCCTACACCCTCGACGGCCAGCCGGTGTCGAAGCTCACCGCATCGGAGCGCGCCCGCGTCCGCAATCGCCAGATCGGATTCATCTTCCAGGCCTTCAACCTGATCGGCGATCTGACCGTCTACGAGAACGTCGAGCTGCCGCTCACCTATCGCGGCATGGCCTCCGACGAGCGGAAAAAGCGGGTGCAGTCGGCGCTGGAGCGGGTCGGGATGTCGCACCGGATGAAGCATTTCCCGGCCCAGCTCTCGGGCGGCCAGCAGCAGCGCGTGGCGGTGGCGCGCGCCGTGGCAGGCGATCCGGCGATCCTTCTCGCCGACGAGCCCACCGGCAACCTCGACTCGACAAATGGCGAGGCGGTCATGGAGCTGCTCCGCGAGCTGCACCAGGGTGGCGCCACGATCTGCATGGTGACGCATGACGCCCGCTACGCGCGCCACGCCGGGCGGTCCATTCATCTCTTCGACGGCAAGGTGGTCGAGGAGCGGCAACTCTCGGCCGTCAGCTGAGCCGCCGCGAGCCCCGATGGACTCCGTGCTGCAGGACCTGAGACACTCGCTTCGCGCCCTCCGGCGGAGTCCCGGCTTTGCCGTGGCCGCGATACTCACGCTCGCCCTCGGCCTCGGCGCCAATACCGCGATCTTCTCGATCGTGAGCGGCGTGCTCTTGCGGCCGCTGCCGTACGAGAAGCCCGACCGGCTGATCGGAGTGTGGGGCCGCCACGCCGCGATCGGCCTCGAGGCGGCTTCGCTCCCCGATTTCCTCGACTGGCGCGCGGGTGCGCCGTCGCTCGAGCGTCTCGCAGGGCTCGCCTTGACGAGGTACCCGGTCAGCGGTACGGACCAGTCCGAGCTGGTGCCCGGCGCGCTCATCACCGCCGATTTCTTCCGAACGCTCGGCGTCACGATGGCGGCGGGTCGAGACTTCCAGGATGGAGAAGACGGCCAGGCATCACCGCACGTAGCCATCATCGGCTACGGCTACTGGCAGCGGCGCTTCGGGGGGCGCGCCGACGCCATCGGCCACCAGATCTCCATCGGCAGGGAGTCACCCTACACGATCGTCGGCGTGGCGCCGAAGGGCCTGCGCGTCGAGGGCGATGTGGATCTCTGGACACCGCTGCCGCTCGCCCTCGACCAGGGCCGGCGCTCCGACTTCCTGCACGTGATCGGCCGATTGCGGCCCGGCGCCACTGTGGCCGGTGCCCAGCAGGAGCTGGCTACGCTGGCGCGGCGCCTTCAGGAGCGCTATCCCGACACCAACAGTGGATGGGACGTGTACGTCGTCTCTCTCCAGGAACAACTGGTGGGCGAGGTTCGTCCGGCGCTGCTCGTGTTCCTGGGGGCGGTCGGGCTGGTGCTGCTGATCGCCTGTGCCAATGTGGCCAACCTGATGCTCGGGCGGCTGGCCTCGCGCCAGCGCGAGATCACCGTGCGCTCGGCGCTCGGTGCATCCCGCGGCAGGCTGACACAGCAGGTCCTCACCGAAAGCGTCCTCCTCGCCCTGGCCGGCGGCGGACTCGGTCTTCTCCTGGCGGTCTGGGGGGTGCAGGCGCTCCGGCTCTCCAGCGCCGGCTCGATTCCGCGAATGGATGACATCGCCGTCAGCCTGCCCGCGCTCGGCTTCGCCTTCGCTCTCTCCATCGTCACCGGTCTCACGTTCGGGTTGGTGCCGGCGGTGCGGCTCATGGGGCACGATCTCCACGCGGGGCTCGCGAGCGGAGGCCGGAGCGTGGCCGGCGGTCCGGGCGTCCGCGGATTGCGCGGCGGACTCGTCGCGGCCGAGGTGGCGACGGCGTTCGTGCTCCTGACAGGAGCAGGACTCCTGCTTCGGAGCTTCGTCCGCTTGCTCGAGGTCGACCCCGGCTTCAGGAGCGCCGACGTGCTGACGGCCACGGTTTCGCTGCCTCGGGTCAAGTATTCGAGCCTCCCGCAGCGCGTGGTTCTGTACGATCAGCTGCTCGAGCGAGTCCGGGCGATGC
>JBOHSC010000069.1:0-18194 GCA_050733115.1 Gemmatimonadales bacterium | reverse complement strand
GGTCTCGAGGGGGCTGTGGGTGACGTATATCGTCACACAGGGCAGCTCGCGCAGCAGGGTGCGTAGCTCACCACGGAGCTGGCGCCGGGTCTGCACGTCCAGCGCCGACAGCGGCTCATCGAGGAGCAGGAGCCGCGGGCGGAGAACCAGCGCCCGGGCCAGCGCCACCCGCTGCTGCTGTCCCCCGGACAGGTGCGCCGGGAGGCGACTCCCGAGTCCCGGAACACCCGCGCGCCTGAGCGAGTCCTCCACGCGAGGCCTCGCGTCGCGGCTCGAGACACCGGCCGCCCGCAGACCGAAGGCGACGTTGTCAAAGACGTTCAGGTGCGGGAAGAGCGAAAAATCCTGGGCGACGTATCCGACATCGCGTTCCCACGCGGGCCGCCTGACGCCCGTCGCGGTGTCGACATAGAGTTGGCCGTCCAGTGTCATCAATCCTCGGTGGGGGAAATCGAGCCCGGCCAGGAGCCGGAGGATCGAGGTCTTCCCCGCTCCACTCTCGCCGACGAGCACGGCGGTCTCGCCCGCCGTCGCGGCGAACTCGACGTCGAGCTCGAATGCGCCACGGCGCTCAGCGAGATTGGCGGCGAGCATCGGCAACCGGTATGGCCAGCCTGAGAGGGACGAGGCGCACCGCCAGCAGCACAGCCACCGAAACCGCCAATAGCAGCACCGACAGGGCGATTGCGGCGTCGAGGTCGCTCTGCAAGGCGATATAGACCGCCAGCGGCATCGTCTGGGTGATGCCGGGCATGTTGCCCGCAAATGTGATGGTGGCGCCGAACTCTCCGAGGGCACGAGCCCAGCTCATCGCGGCGCCGGCAAGCAGTGACGGCAGCGCCAGGGGAAGGAGCACGCGCAGGAAGGTGAACGCCGGCGGCGACCGGAGCGTTGCCGCGGCATCGAGATAGCGGGGATCCACTTCACTGAGTCCCGCCCGAGTGGCGCGAATGAAGAACGGCGCCGCCACGAAGGCTTGGGCGACGACCACGCCCAGCGTGGTAAAGGGGAGGGAGAGACCGAGGGCCTGCAGGGCGCCGCCCGCCAGCCCCGCCCGGCCGAAAGCGGTGAGAAGGCCGACACCCGCGACCGTCGGAGGGAGGACCATGGGCAGATCGACGAGAAGCTCGAGGAGCCGCTTGCCGGGAAAGTCGCGGGTGGCGAGCTGGTAGGCGACAGGCAGGCCAAGCAGCACAACGAGAATCGTGGATGCTGCACTCGTGACGAGGCTCAGCCGCAGCGCGTCAAGAATCATCGGATCGCGCAGCCGGTTGAGGAGGGTGTTCGGAGGAATCCGGGTGACGAGTCCGGCGAGCGGGAGAGCCAGGAGCGTCACAAGCAGCACCATGCCTGCCGCCGCAGTCGCCTGGAGCAGGCGCTTCACGGCCGTTATGCGCCCTTTCCGATCATGACCTCGGTGGACTTGATGACCGCGAAGACTTCATCTCCCACTTTGAGACCGAGGCGCTCCGCCGAACCGCGCGTGATGACGGAGACGAGCTCCTGTTCGCCGAGGCGGATGCGGACCTCGGCCATGACACCTTCGATCTGGAGGCTGAGAATGGTGCCACGGAGTTGATTGCGGGCGCTCAGATCGAGACCGTTGTTTGCCTCGGCGCGCTCAGACTTGCCGAGCATGGCCTCGAGCTCCTTTCGGTCGAAGAGCCACTTTCGGCCGACACGTCGGCCGGGAAGCTTTCCCGACCGGGCGAGCGCCTGGATCCGCTTGGGGTTGAGGCGCAGGTAGGCGGAGGCCTCATCGGTACTCAAAAGATCCATATGTTCCCCCTGAGTAACTCAATATATCCCAGGAGAGACACGGCCGGGATTTAGAGTACCCGCACTACCCGTGCAGCGCCGGTGTCAGTGCGGCGGCGAGGGCGTGAAAGGCGCGCCCGCGGTGGCTCACCGGGTCCTTCTCACCCGGCTCCGCCTCGCCGAAACTCTTGCCCAGATCGTCGCTGAAGAAGAGGGGGTCGTAGCCGAAGCCAGCGGAGCCTGCGGGCGCCTCGAGAATTCTCCCGGCGCAGGCACCCTCGAAGACTTCAGGGATGGCGCCGGGACCGCGCAGGTACACGACCACACACCGGTACCTGGCCTGCCGGCGACCTTCGGCGGCGCCACTCAGCCTCCTCAGCAACTCCGCATTGTTGGCGGCGTCCACCGCTTTGGGCGAGCCCGTCGCCCCAGCCCACCGCTTCGAGCGGACGCCGGGCTGGCCTCCTAAAGAGAGCACCTCCAGGCCCGAGTCGTCGGCGGCGGTGGGGAGGCCGCTGGTCCTGGCGAAGTGCTCCGCCTTGGCCCGGGCGTTGGCCTGAAACGACTCGCCGAGCTCGAGGAGCTCTTCCGGCGACGACTGGTAGATCCCGATCTCGTCGGGAAAGACGACCTCGATACCCGCGGGCGCAAGGATGCGGCGGATCTCGCCCTGCTTTCCCACGCTGCGGGTGGCAACGAGCAGCCTCACCAGCCCAGCACCTTCCTCTGGGCCTGGAACAGCTCGGCGATGCCCCCCTCGGCCAGATCGAGGAGCACATCGAGCTGACCGCGCGAAAAGCTCGCATGCTCACCCGTCCCCTGCACCTCGACGAAGCGCGCGGGATCGAGCATGACGACGTTGGAATCGACGTGTGCATCGCGATCCTCGAGATAGGCAAGATCGAGACGCTCTTCGCCGTCGACCACCCCGACCGACACCGCCGCCACCAGCTGCCCGAACGGCGAGGGAACCCCGGTGCGCTCGGAGAGCCAGGCGCAGGCGTCGGCCAGCGCCACGCACCCCCCCGTGATGCCGGCGGTCCTGGTGCCCCCGTCGGCCTGGAGCACGTCGCAATCGATCCGGATGGTGTGCTCACCGAAGGCCATCGTGGCCATCGCGGCCCGGAGCGATCGCCCGATGAGGCGCTGGATTTCCTGGGTGCGCCCACCGGGCCCGTTGCGCTCGCGCGAGGTGCGCTCCGCGGTGGCGCGAGGGAGCATCGCGTATTCCGCGGTGACCCAGCCTTCACCGGTTCCCTTCTTGAAGCCAGGAACACCCGTCTCTACCGAGGCGGTGCAGTGTACGAGGGTCCCTCCCATCCGGATCAGGCAGGAGCCTTCGGCATAGGGATTGGCCCGCCGCTCCAGAACGAGGGGGCGCAGCGAGTTGTTCGATCGGCCATCAGGACGGGGCACGAAGACGCTCCACGAGGGCAGAGGTTGAGAGTCCGGGAACGAGGGGCACGCGAACCACGCGTCCGCCCCGTGATTCGATCCAGTCGGCGCCGACGATCCGGTCACGAGCGTAGTCGGCGCCTTTGACGAGAACGTCGGGGGCGAGCGCTTGAATGAGCGCGAGTGGCGTGTCTTCGTCGAAGATCACCACGGAGTCCACGGCGGCGAGGCCGGCGAGCACGCGGGCGCGCGCCGTTTCGGTAGCGAGGGGCCGGCCGTCGCCTTTGCCGAGCCGCCGCGCCGAAGCATCGCTGTTGACGCCCACCACGAGCGCCACACCTTCACCACGGGCGGCCTCGAGCAGCTCGACATGTCCCGGGTGGACCAGATCGAAGACGCCGTTGGTGAACACCACCGGCCCGGCGATGCCGGCGCGCCATGCGACGGCCTCGGGTACGGTCCGCACCTTGTTCCCGGTACCTGCCGTCATGCCTCCTCCACCTCTCTGCCGAACAAGGCCTTGAGAGCAGGCGGCGCCACGAAGGTCGTCGCCATCACCATCAGCAGCACGGCACCGAACACTTCTTCGCTCAGCACGCCGGAGCGGCGGCCGATGTCGGCGAAGATGAGGCCCACCTCGCCACGCGGCACCATCCCGACCCCCACCACGAGCCGCCGGAAGGGCACCCAGGGCGCGGCCCACCCGGCGGCCATCTTTCCGATGATAGCGAGGGCGATCAACACCGCGGCTATGCCGAGAGTCCCTCGCGCGGCGGGATCAGTGGGATCGAGGAGGCCGAGATTCACCGACGCCCCGATGCTCACGAAGAAGATCGGCGTGAAGATCGAGGCGACCGGCTTCACCTCGTGCTCGATGGTGTCAAACTGGTTGGTGCCCGACAGGATGAGTCCGGCGGCGAAGGCGCCGATGATGAGCGCCGACCCGGCGATGGCAGCAGTGGCAGACAGGCCGAGCGCGAAGGCGACGGCGAAAACGAGGAGGACATAACGCACGCGCATCCGCATGATCACATCGAACACCCGGGGCATCAGGTACCGCCCAGCCAGCACCGCCACGACGAGGAAGCCGACGGCGACGCCCAGAGTGCGGATGACGCCGAACAGCGAGACGGAGATTCCGGAGGCCATCCCGGAGACGACACTGAGGATGACGAGCCCGAGTACGTCGTCGATGACGGCGGCACCGATGATGATGCGCGCCTCCTGGCTCGACATGCGGCCGAGATCGGAGAGCACCCGCGCGGTGATGCCGACGGAGGTGGCGGTGAGGGTGGCCCCGATGAAGAGCGCTTCGGTGATGCGGTCGGCGGTGGCGATCGAGGAGCCGTGCGGCAGGTAGACCCAGTAGACGAAGCCGAGCGCGAACGGCACCGCAACACCCACCGTTGCAACCGAGAGCGAAGCGGGGCCGACTCGGAACATTTCGCGGAGGTCGGTCTCGAGCCCGATCTCGAACAACAGGAGGAGGACACCAAGCTCAGCGAGGAAATGGACGATCTGGCCAGCGTCGCCTCCGGTGGGCACGATACCGAGAGCGCTGCCTCCGAGAACGACGCCTGCGATCAGCTCGCCGAGTACCGCCGGCTGCCCGACCCTCTCCGCGAGCTCGCCAAACACCTTGGCGCCGACCAGCATCGCGGCGAGGGCGAGAAAAAGATGCGCAACGTCCACGCCGCCTCCGGCCTAGAGCGGTTCCTCGACCCTCGGCTTGAAGTGGAAGGTGTGCTTGAACAGGGGAAGGTCCACACTATCGCTGTATTCAGTGTGGATGGTGATCCTGTTGGTTCGCTTGATGTCGAAAGTCAGCGTGCGGCCGAGGAGCGAGTCGGATGTGGCGGCCAGGCGGCGGTAGATGACGTCGTCCTTCAGGCTCGGCGCCATGCGGGCCGCGGACTCCATCTCGTCCTGGAGCTGGTAGTAGCGAAAGTAGACTTGGCCTACGTGGATTCCGTAGTACACCGCCGCGGCCAGGATCATGATCGAGATCAGGCACCCGAAGCTGCTGGTGCCCTGGCGGTCACCTCGTCCGAGGATCACCATTGCGACTGGGCTCCCTCCACGATGTTCGTCACCAGCTTGTCGAGGGCCGTCTGCCGGCCCGCGGCCTCCTGGCCGGGCGGATAGTCACCTTCCACGATGAGGCCGTTGCGTTGCCAGAGCGACTTTCCCTGCTTCTGATCGAGAATTTCGACCGAGACGGTGATCTGCACCAGACGCCGGGTGACGGTGACCTGCCGCTGGGTCGGGTCGCCCGTGTACTGCACCGGCAGATCGGGATCGTAGCGGGAAATGACCCCCTTGACCACCGCGTCGGCCTGCTGCTCCGAGGCCTCGCGCAGTCCGAGTCGGCTTTCCACGGCCTCGCGCACGGCGACGGAGACTTCCTGCGTCAACGTCGGCTCCGATGTCTGGTTGTCGAAAGGCAGTATGGCCACCGTCTTGATGGAAGGCGGCAGACCGCCGCCGGCAAATCCATAGAGGCAGCCCGAAAGGGCGAGAGAGCTAAGGCTGGCGAGCAGCCCAGATATCAGACGCAAATTCGGCTCGGCCGGTCGAGAGAAATGTGAGCGCGAGCTTGGCCGGCACGCTGGGTACCACGAGCTTTGCAGCCAGCGGAGCGCCGTTGCCGTCGAGCGTGGTTTCCGCCCGACCGATGAGCTGCCCGGAGTGGCGAACCTCGGTGATGAGTTTGCCGCTCCTGCCTTCCGTCCGCACGTAGCTCACCGTGTCGCCCCCGCCAGCGTACCGCCAGGCTGTCATCCCGTCGCGAGCGATTCCGCTCAGTGAATCGCCTTCCCGCGGCAGCTGGGCAATTCCGAACATCGCCCAGAGCAGCGGATAGTTCGGTACCAGCTTGGCCACAGCGCCGGGCGGCTGGGCCCAGAGCGGCTGATCGCCGACCACCGCCGCCGAAGCCGCCCCAGATCCGAACGGGCCGGCGACGTCGAACCGGAGAGAATCGGGAGGGGCGATCCGCGCACTGCCGCGGCCGCCCGCGCTCGAACGCTCGTCCTGGAAGAGCCACTTGAACCGGTGCAGCCGTTTTTCCGAGGGAAGCGTGGCGGAAACCCATTCGGCCACCTGATGCCGGTCGACCGGCGCCGCGTCTACCGGAACGACCTGTCCGGGACCGCCGCCGCACCCTGCCACGCCCAAGGCAAGATAGGCCACAGGCCACCAACGGTCAAACCCAGGGTGTTGTCGCATCAGTAGTTATAGCCGAAGAAGAAGCTCACGAAGCTGGGTTTTTTCTGGTTGTCACTGAGGCTGTAGCCCTGGAAGCGGTCATTGGTGAACCGGCGACCCACGTCGAGACGGAGGACGCTGAGCGGTCCGAGTGCGAGCCTGAAGCTAATCCCATAGCTGCCCAGGAGTGCACGATTGGGAGAGGTGGAAAAGGTGGCGCGGCCAACGTCGGTGAAGAGCCCGGCTTGGATCTCGGGAAAATCGAGATCACCGAAGGGCGTGCCGAGGGTTAGGTGGGAGAGTATGGGAAATCGCACCTCCTGGTTGAACATGAATGCGCGGGAGCCGACGATGTAGCCGAACTGCGGATAGCCGCGCAGAGCGGTGGTGCCTCCGATGTTGACGCGACGAGGGCGATCGCCGGCGCTGTAGTAGCCGAACGCCCGGAGCGCCCACGCACTCCTCCGGGACAGGCGGAAATACTTTCGCCAGTCGCCGATGAGCAGATAACTGTCAAATCGGGCGTTGCTGAAGTCGCTGGAGACCCCGGCGGTGACACTCAGCCTCCCGCCGTCGATCGGGCCGCTCGGAATCCAGAGGGAGTTGTCGCGGACATAGCTCACGTAGTGTGATGCGATCCAGCCGACACGCCGCGGATTGTCCACGGGAAGGGTGAAGTCGACTCGGTCGGAGTGCTCCATGACCATCGTGCCCTCGATGCGCGTGAATCGCGTGAGCGGATAGCGCAGCAGACCGATGGCTCCGTAGGCCGTCTCGTCGTAGGAGATGACCTGGTCTCCCTCGAAGTTTCTCGACTTCGTCCTGAATGCGCCGATTCCCCAGTTGACCCGCCGGGCGCGGTTCAGGTAGACGGCGGTGGCGCTCAAATTGGAAAGGATGCTGCCGAGCCGGCGACCCTGGAACGACGAGACCGACCCATACAGAAGATTGTCGCCCAGGAGATCGCTCATTACGAAGAACACGCCCTGCGCGCCGCCGAAGCCCGGAACCACGACGGCATCGCCGGCGGCGAAGTCGAGGGTCAGGCGGCGGCGATAGGGCTCCCGTGCGGCTGCGGTCTGCTCGGCTGAGGTATCGGCGGGATGCTCCCAGCCCCACTGTCCCGCCGGTGCTGCGGTGGCCAAAGTGAAGGTTTCCGCGCGAGCGGCCGAGTCCACCGGATAGCGATAGAGATTCCAGCTCAGGTCGTGGAATCCTCCGACCACGAGCCCCTCGTCACCCGGCAACGGGACGGCATCGAACGCCCCCGTCCACGCGGAGGTTTCCCGACGGCCGGAGCCGAGAGTGTCCACCGAGAAGACGTTCAGCACTCCGTCGCGGTCGGACGAGAAGACGATGCGCCCGCCGTCCGACCAGACCGGCGACTCGTCCCTCCACGGCCCGGCGGTGAGCTGCGAGATGGCTGAGGTCTGGATATCGAACAGGAAGAGATTCGCCGCGCCGTGGATACCGCCGGCGGTGCGGTCGGAGGCAAAGACGATTTTCCGGCCGTCGGGACTCGGGCTCGGATCGAGATCCTGGAAGTGGTCGGAGGTGAGGGGCTCGAGCTTTCCCTCGGGGAGACGAATGCGATACAAGTCGGAGATGCCGCTCTCCGAGAGTCCGCTGAGCACGATCCCCTCTCCATCGGGCAACCAGTGCGGCGAGAGCATCGAGACCAGCTCGAGGAACTGGTATCGCCCCACCATCCGGTGGCGATTCAGGTCCCAGACGATGACGGCGTCACGATCGCCGTAGCGAGCCGTGAACAGGAGATATCCGGGCCGCGATGTGTCCATCCGCGAGTCGAAGGGGTGGAACGACTCCAGCTGCGGCGAGCGTCCGCCGGTGATGATCGCTCGCGCCTTCCCACCGCCAAGCGACTTGCGGTAGATCGACAGATAGCCAGTCGCGGGCGAGTGATAGGCGACGCTGCCCATTCCCTCACCGGTGGTATCGGGCAGATATGCCGGCTTGACCGCGAGCCGGGCAACCTCGACGCCAAGGACGCTGAGCGGGGCGAGGCTGTCCACCGACGGGTAGTAGGCTCGCCGCATGGCGAGCTGGAACTCTTCGCTGAGCTGGTCGAGGGTTCGCCCATAGACCGCCTTGATGGCGTCCTCGAAGGAGTCGTGTCGGTTGAGCTCCTTGTACATGAGCGCCACCCGCCAGTCGCCGTAGGTGTCGGCCAGCCAGCGATGGATCTGTCCACCGAGGGGATAGACGATGCCGCTCAGCGTATAGGTGAGCTGCTTGAAGGTGGGCAGCCTGCCGCTCAGCGTCAGATCGCGCATGACCATTTCGTCGCGCGCGTCCTGCCCCGCCGACCAGAGCTCGGCCAGGCCCTCCGTCCACCAGAGCGGGAAGTTGATACGGCTCGAGCGCGGCGCCTGGTGATAGCTCTCCGCGTCGAGATCGAGCTGGAAGACGTGCACCATCTCGTGCCGGATGGTGTGGCGGAACTCGGAGAAATTTCCCTGGAAGGGCAGCGAGACCCTGCGTTTCAGAAAATCGGTGGCGCCGAGCAGCCCCTCAGGCGGGGTGTACGGCAGGATGTTCGTCTGCTCGAAGTCGGTGTGCGACGCGTAGACGATGAGCGGAATCCGGCTGGCAACCTCGTGGCCGAACTGCACCGAGAGGGTGTCGTAGCTGGCCTCGGCATAGGCCAGCGCCGCCGGGGCCAGCTCGGCCTCGGCGGGATAGTAGTAGAGGTCGATGTGGGCGCCGTGCATGACGCGCCAATCGAGTTTCCGGTATTGAATCTTGTTCTGTCCGAACGCGTAGAACTGGGCCCCGACCGGCGGGGCGGCGGCGAGGAGCAGGACCGCGGCGAAAGCGGCTCGGGTGAGGAGGCGGATCGCGGGGCATTTCATCTGCGAATAGTTCGAATCAGATCGCCCTGTGTGATGCGGATCAGGTTGGCGGTCCCCTCGACGACGCGCCCGAAGACGGTATACGTCCCATCGAGATGGGGCTGCGCGCTCAGGTTGATGAACCACTGGCTGGCGCCGGTATCGGGGCCCGAGAGGGCCATCCCGAGCATGGGGCCGTCGTAGCGGTTCATGTTGATCTCGTCACGAATGGCGCCGCCGGGCCCGCCGAAGCCGTCGCCGCGGGGATCGCCATCCTGGACCACGAAGTTGGGCACCACGCGATGCCAGCGATTGCCGTCGAAGAAATGCCGATCGACCAGCCGGAGAAAATTTGCGACGGTGAGCGGCGCATCGGGGGCGAGGAGCTCGATCGTGACGGGCCCACGCTGCTCGGTTTCGATGGTAACCCTCGGCCGGGCGAAGGAGTCCGGCCGTGTGATGAAGCTCCGAACCAGATCGCGATACTCCTGCATCGTGCGGCCGGTGGCGAGGGGGTACGCCGGCCCCCAGCGGGCGGCGGCCTCGGGCCAGTGCTCGTCCGCCCACCGGCGGAGGAGATAGTCCGCGGGGCGCGGGGTGGTCTGAAGAAACTCGCGATCCACCCGCGCCTGGGCCGCCGGACCCGCCTTCCGAATGGCGAGAATCCCCTTGAGCGCCGAGAGTGCGGCATCGGGGAAGGAGTCGCGAGTGGTGCGCGCGTACATGGCCACGAGCGCGGGGAGGTCCGCGATGTCGGCTGACCGGGAGACGATGTCGGCCGCCACACTGCGCACACCGGCGTCGGCGTGGCCAAGTAGCCGCCGGGCCGCGGCCAGCATGGCGGGATCGGGCCCGGACACCGTAGCCGACCACGTCTGAAGTCCAGCGGCCACGACCCGCCCATCGCGGTCGGAGAGGAACCAGGGAGTGGGCCCGGGCGGGTGCGCGGCGGTACCCTCCGCGGCCGCCGCCCTCTCGCGCCAGTCAGCGCTCTTCTGCCAGGGACCGGAGACCGTCGCAAAACCGGCGCCGTCCGCGGACCCGAGGGCTACGAGGGCCGAGCGCCGAACCGCGAAGGGCCCCTTCCCCACCACCAACCGCGTGAGACCCCTGGTGGCTTCGCTCCCTCCGAGATTGCCCATCGCCTCGGCGGCGGCCACCCGCACGTTCGGGAGCTGATCGTCGAGCTGAGGAACGATCCGGGCGGCGAGCGTCGAGTCGCCGTAGGAGCCCAGCGCCGTGAGGGCGTTGATACGCACCTGGGGGTTGGCGTCGGACGCGAGGCGTGCGAGGAGGTCGCCGATGGTGGCGGGGGCGAGGTCGGCAGCCTTCACGTAGTTGAGGGTGAGCGCGCGGGCCGCCAGCGACCGGATGTAGTTCTCCGGATCGCGCAGCGTGATGAGCATCCGGGCCGCCCCGGCAGGAGCACGCAACCGCCCGAGGGCATAGACAGCGCGCCAGCGAACACCGTCGCTGGTGTCGTCCATGAATGGGAGGAGATTCGCCACCGGCGCGTCCGGGCCAAGCCGCCACGACTGGAGCACGATCTCTCGGCGGGCGGGCTCCCGATCGTCCTGGGACAGGGCGGTCTTGCCGCCGAGCACGCCGGCGAAGAAGGCGCCGCTGGCGTGCCCGCCAATCCTGGCGAGAGCGGTGACCGCTTCCACCGCGGTTGTCGCGTCGAGGGCGGGAAGGCCGGTGAGGCGATCGATCAGTGGCTGGACGGCCGCGGTGTCCCCGAGGAGTCCGAGGGCGAAGGCGGCGCTGACCCGCACGGTGGAGTCGGGATCGGCGAGGAGCGGGACGAGGAGCGGCGTGGCGCGGAAATCGCCGATGCGGCCGGCGCCGAGCGCGGCGATGCGGCGGACGATGGAATCGGGCGCCACGAGGCCGCGACGGAAGAGGTCGGGCTGGAAATCGCGGGCATCCTCCGCCGCGATCAGGGGCGCGATCTGCTCGACGAGCACCTCCTCCTGCGCCACGGCGCTCGTCGGAGGCGCGATGAATGCACCGCAGAGGCACAGAGCGCACAGGTAACTACTCTTCATTTCTCTTTGCCTCTGTGGTGAGTCCCAGCCTTACCGGATCGGGGATCGCGCGTAGCGCCGCGCGCACCCGATCGGGAAGCGTCGTGAGTCGCATGTCGGCTCCGAGCGCCAGCAGCGAGGTCGACGCGGTCGCGAGCAGACGGCCGTCCCCGGCATGGTCCACCGCATACCCGAACTCGACCCGCCTCGTGGCGGCGTCGCGAACCCAGCAGCGGATCCGGATCAGGTCGTCGAAGCGGGCAGGTTGCCGGTACCGCACCGACACTTCCGACACGGCCAGACGCAGTCCTTCCGCTTCGAGGTCGCGATAGCTGGCACCGCTGAGCCGCAGATGCTCGGTGCGGGCGACGTCGAGCCAGACGAGATAGCGGGCGTGGTAGACCACTCCCATCTGGTCGGTCTCGGAGTAATTGACCCGGACATGGATCTGCGAGACCTCGGGGAGGGACATCGAGAGCCTCTCGGGGTGGTAGACGTTCGGGCTTCCGGGGGCGCCACACCGGTTGCGGCTGCGGGACGAGCGGCCCATCTTTGGCGCCGTGCTGGGCCACGCTCTTGTCGTCGTCTCCGACGCCCACCTCGGAGCGACCCCGCCTTCCGTCGAGGAAGCATTTCTTTCCTTCCTCGACGAAGTCCCCACCCTGGGGGACTGCCTCCTCATCAACGGCGACCTGTTCGACTTCTGGTTCTCGTATTCACGCGTGATCCCGCGACGCGGATTCCACGTGGCGGCCGCGCTCCACCAGCTCGCCAGGCGTCTGCCGGTGCTGATGGTCGGCGGCAATCACGACCGCTGGGGCGGCGATTTCTGGGAGAAGGAAGTCGGCGTGCGCTTCCATCCACAGCGGCTCGACTTTTCGGTGGGCAGCCGCCAGGTGGCCGCCATCCACGGCGACGGCCTGACCGAGCCGAAGCGCTGGGCAACTCTGCTGCACCGCCTGATCAATCACCCCGTCACCGCTGGCGTCTACCGCTCGCTGCATCCGGAGATCGGCTTCCGACTGGTGGATTACCTCAGTCCCCGCCTCGGTGATCACACGCCGGATGAGGGGCTCCTTCGGGACGCGGCGCTTCGCCAGACCGGGTGGGCGGCGCGCTTGCTCGACGCCGAGCCGGAGCTGGGCCTCGTGGTGATGGGCCATACCCACCGTGCCGAGCTGACGGAGGTCTCGCCGGGGCGAGAGTACCTCAATCCGGGGGCATGGTTCGACGGGTGGCGCTATGCGGTCGTGACCGAGACGCGGAGCGATCTCCGACGATTCAGCCGAGCGGTACCACTTCCGCCGCCGCCAGCCGCTCTCCGATAAAGCGCGCTCCGACGAGACGAAAGCGCGCCTCGTCATCGCTCACCACGAACCGATGCGTCGGCGTGGCGCCGGGCGACGCCTCCAGCGACTTGTCCCGCAATACCGTCTCGAGTGCCTCCGCCGTGGCCTCGCCGCTATCGATCAGCGCCACGCCGGGCCCCATAATGCGCTGGAGCATCGGCCGGAGGAGGGGGTAGTGGGTGCACCCGAGTACCAGGGCACGCACTCCCTCGCTCCGCAGCGAAGTCAGGTACTCGGCGGCGACGAGCTCAGTGGCCGGATGTTCGAACCACCCTTCCTCCACGAACGGCACGAAAAGTGGGCAGGCCCGCTGCACCACGGGCAGTCCCGGCGAAAGCGCCGCGATGGCGCGAGCATACGCGTTGCTCGCAATGGTGCCGGCGGTCCCGATCACACCGATGGGTCCACCACTGCCGGCGGCTATCGCGGCCCGCGCTCCCGGCTTGATGACGCCGATCACGGGGACCACCGACGCCTCCTGGAGTGAACGGAGCGCGTGGGCGGTACTTGTGTTGCAGGCCACGACGACAGCCTTTACACCCTGCTCCAGCAGCCAATGAAGGATCTCGAGGCTGTAGCGCCGCACCACTTCGGGCGACTTGGGGCCATAGGGTACCCGCGCAGTGTCGCCGAAATAGATGGTGGACTCGTGCGGAAGGCGGTCATAGATGGCGCGCGCGACGGTGAGCCCGCCGATGCCGGAATCGAAGATACCAATAGGTGCGCTGTTCATCTGATAGGTGCGCTGTTCATCTGAGCCGGAAAGGAATGGTGTACGAAGCGCCGATACCGCCGGGAACCGCGCGGAGCTTGAGATCGGCGGGGAAATCGCTCAGGTGGGCGGAGACGTAGGCCTCGAGCCCCGCGAAAAGATGATTGAAGCCGAGGAGGACGAGCCAGTCCTCGTGCTCGCGTCGCTTGTCGTTGGCCCGCGCGCTGTTGGTGCGCCGGAGATACGCCAGCTCATGCCGTGTCTTGAGGCTCATCGCCAGCGTGGTCCCTTCCCAGGCCACGAAGATTCCGGCGGTGAGCTTCCGATTGAGCCTGGCCTGCCCCCACCCCGGCAGCAGGAACGACCGGACGAAGGCGTTCATCGGGCTGGGCACCGCCTTTCCCGAATCGGCGGAAGGCACGGGTGGCACCGGCGCCGCGACAACCGAGGCGGTGTCCTGCGCGGCCAGCACCCCCGGGCTTGAAAGACCGGCGGGCAAGAGCGCGAGACAGCAGATGAGCGCACCGCTGCGCAGGCTCACGAGGCGACGGTTCCCTGAGAAGGAGGGACGGCGATTGAAGCAGCGGTGGCGGGAGCGTGTGGGAATCGAACCCACCGGAGCCACCGAAGGCGCCTCCGTCGCGGTTTTGAAGACCGGCCAGACCACCAGGCCCGATCCGCTCCCGTCAGCTCAGGAAGGTAATACCGCGACGGCGTCGATCTCGACCTGGGCGCCGCGCGGGAGCGCCGCCACCGCGACGGTGCTGCGGGCAGGCCGATGGTCGCCGAAGGCACGGGCGTAGACCTCGTTCATCGCCGCGAAGTGGCCCATGTCCACGAGGAAGACGGTGGTCTTGACGACGCTGGAAAGCTCGAGTCCGGCCGCCGCGAGAATGGCGCCGAGGTTTTCGATCACCTGTGCCGTCTGCTCGGCGACCCCGCCGTCCACCAGCTCCCCGGTGGCGGGGTCGAAGCCGACCTGTCCCGCGGTGAAGAGGAAACCGTTGGCGCGGGTGGCCTGGCTGTAGGGCCCGATGGCGCGGGGGGCGTCGGGAGTGGAGACGAAATCGATACCCATCAAAAGAGGCCCTCGATGGTCCCGTCGGGATGCACGCGGATCGCCTCGGCGGCCGGCGTCTTGCTCAGCCCGGGCATGGTCATGACCTCGCCGGCCAGCGCCACGACGAACCCCGCGCCTGCGCTGGGATAGGCATCGCGCACGGTGATCCTGAAGCCCCGGGGCCGGCCGAGCTTCGTGGCGTCGTCGCTGAAGCTGTACTGGGTCTTGGCCATGCAGACGGGAGTGTCCCCCAGTCCCATCGATTCGAGCTGCGCGATGTTCTTGTCGGCGGTGGAGGTGAAGTCCACGCCGTCGGCGCCGTAGATCTCGCGTGCGATGATGCCGATCTTTTCCTTGATGGGCAACGCCACGTCGTAGATCGGCTTGAAGTTGCCCTTCTTCTCGTCCAGCGTGGCGAGGATTTCCTTCGCCAGCGCCTCGCCCCCTTCGCCGCCTTTGGCCCACACCTCGCTGAGCGCCGCCCGCGCGCCCCAGCCTTTCGAGGCATCGAGCACCGTGCGGATCTCCTCTTCGGAATCGGAGGTGAAGCGGTTGAGGGCGACGATGGCGGGCACGCCGAATTTCTGCACGTTTTTCACGTGCGCCTCGAGATTCACCATCCCTCGCTTGAGCGCATCGACGTCGGGCTGGCCCAGATTTTCCTTTTTGACGCCGCCATGCATCTTGAGCGCCCGCACCGTGGCGACGACGACCGCTGCCTCGGGATTGAGCCCACCGAAGCGGCACTTGATGTCGAAGAACTTCTCGGCGCCCAGGTCGGCGCCGAAGCCGGCCTCGGTGAGAACGATGTCGCCCAGGGCGAGGCCGAGCTTCGTGGCGATGAGCGAATTGCAGCCGTGGGCGATGTTGCCGAACGGGCCGGTGTGCACCAGCGCGGGCCCGCCCTCGAGGGTCTGGACCAGGTTCGGGAGAATCGCGTCCCGGAGGAGCAGCGTCATCGCGCCCGCCGCCTTGAGCTGGCCGGCGGTGACCGGCTTTCGGTCGCGGGTGAGACCGATGATGATCCGGCTGATTCGCACTTCGAGGTCGGCCAGGTCGCTGGCGAGGGCCAGGATCGCCATGATCTCGCTGCCGGGAACGATGACGAACCGATCCTCCCGCACCGGGCCGGCGTTGATGCCCCCGAGGCTGATCACGATCGAGCGCAGCGCCCGGTCGTTCATGTCGATGGTGCGCGGCCAGGTGATGCGCCGGGGGTCGATTCCCAGCGCGTTCCCCTGGTGGAGGTGATTGTCGAGCATTGCGGACAGGAGATTGTGGGCCGAGGTGATGGCGTGAAAATCGCCGGTGAAGTGGAGATTGATCTCGTCCATCGGCACGATCTGGGCGTAGCCGCCGCCGGCCGCGCCTCCCTTCACCCCGAACACCGGCCCGAGACTCGGCTCTCGAACTGCGACGATGACCTTCTTCTTGAGCCGACGCAGCGCCTGGGCGACGCCGACCGTCACCGTGCTCTTCCCCTCACCCGCCGGCGTCGGGTTGATTCCGGTCACCAACACAAGCCGTCCCTTCGGCTTGGCCCGCGCGACGGCTTCGGCGCCAATCTTGGCCTTGTAGTGCCCATAGGGAAGAATGTCGTCCGGGCCGAGCCCGAGCTCGGCGGCGACATCCTGGATGGGTCGCAACCTGGCAGCCTGCGCGATGGCAATGTCGGAGGGGACGGTGCTCACGGCGAAATACTCCCAACGCTTGGGGGTAACGGTCCGAAGACGCGCGCGGCGTTGCTGCCGGTGACGGCAATCAACTCCTCCACGGGCACGCCGCGCAGGCTGGCTATCCTCTCGGCTACGTGGCGGACGTACGCAGGCTCGTTCCGCGTGCCACGATGCGGCACCGGGGCCAGGTAGGGTCCGTCGGTCTCGAGCAGCAGCCGGTCGGCTGGGGTCTCGAGAATTGCCCGGTCGAGACGCCAGTTTCTGAAGGTCACCATGCCGCTGAACGACACATAGTGGCTGAGGTCCAGCCCTGCCCGCAAGAGGGAGGGACCGCTGCTGAAGGAATGGAGGATCGCCGGTACGCCCGAATGGGCCCGCAAGACGGCGGCGACATCGTCGTCGGCTTCGCGGGCGTGGATCACCACCGGCTTCCCCGCCTCGCGCGCCAGCGCCAGCTGGGCCTCGAAGGCGAGCCGCTGCGCGCCCCTCGGCGACCGGTCGTAGTGATAGTCGAGCCCCATCTCGCCCGCCGCCACCACCCGCGGATCGCGGAGGCGCTCCCGCAGCCAGCTCTCGACGTCGGGGCTCCAGCTGGCGGCGTCGTGGGGATGGACCCCCGCGGTAGCGGAGAGGCGGGGGTCGTTAGCGGCGAGTGCGAGGGCGCGGTCGGCTGAGGCGGGCGATTCCCCGATGACGACGACCCGAGCCACCCCCGCTGCCCAGGCGCGGAGGAGGACCTCGTCCCGATCGGCATCGTAGGCGGGATCGGCGAGGTGGCAGTGAGTGTCGGTGAGCATTGTCGGATCGCGAGCTGCGGATCGCCGGTCGCGACCCGCGACTCACCCCACGGGTGCCGTCTTCCTGCTCCCCGGCACCGGCTTCGGCGCCGGGGCGGAGAGGTGGCCCCGAGCAGCGGGGCCGGGCCAGCGGCGCTCGATGGCCATGAGCACCGGCGAGGCGATGTAAATCGACGAGAAGGTTCCGGTGAACACGCCGAAGAACATCACGAGCGCGAACGGCCGGATGACCTCACCGCCGAAGATTGCGAGCGCCAGCAGCGACGAGAGCGACGTGCCGTGGGTCAGGATGCTTCGCGGCAGCGTCTCGTTGATCGAGCGGTTGAGGATGTCCTCGAACGATTCCTTCTTGTGCTTGCGCAGATTCTCCCGGACCCGGTCGAAGATGATGATGGTGTCGTTAAGCGAGTAGCCCACCATCGACAGCACCGCCGCCACCACCGTCAGGCTCACCTCGAGCCGCATGAACCCGATGAAGGCGATCGTGGCGAGGATGTCGTGGGCGGTGGCGATGACCGCGGCCAGCCCGAACCGCCACTCGAACCGATAGGCGAGGTAGGCCATCACGGCGAAGAACGAGAGAAAGATTGCCAGGAAGGCCTTCTGCCGGAGCTCGCCGCCGACCTTCGGGCCCACCGCCTCGGTACGAAGCACGGTGTAGTTGCCGGAGCCAAGCACCCCGTCCAGGACCTCCCGTACCGCCTGCGCCGTCACCTGCGTGTCGTTGGCGTCGGAGCCGGGCTTTGCCACCCGGGCGCGGATGACATATTCGCTCGCGGTGCCGTAATTCTGGATTTCGGCGCCGTGAACTCCCTGGCGGTCGAGGCCGCCACGGAGCGAGGCGACGTCCACCGGCTTCGTGCTCGCGATCTGCACCAGCGTCCCGCCAGTGAACTCGATGCTGTAGTTCAATCCCGCGATGAGCAGGAACAGCAGCCCCGGCAGCAGGAAGGCGGCGGTAGCGCCGTAGGCGTAGCGCCGGAGCCGGATGAAATCGTAGTTGGCGTTCGCGAAGAATCTCGTCATGTCAGATACTCAGGGTGGACATGGCCGGCCGGCGGTCGAGCCAGATCATGAAGAAGGTGCGGGTCACGAACACCGCGGTGATCATCGAAGCGATGATGCCCATGATGAGGGTCACCGCGAACCCCTTGACCGGTCCGGTACCGAACTGGAACAGGAAGAGCGCCGTCAGCACCGTGCTCACGTTGGAGTCGATGATGGCGTTCATGGCGTGCTTGAAGCCCTCGTCCACGGCGAGTCGCACCGTCTTGCCGTGCTGGAGCTCTTCGCGAATGCGCTCGAAGATCAGCACGTTGGCATCGACCGCGATGCCGATGGAGAGCACGATGCCAGCTAGC
>JBOHSC010000068.1:0-9232 GCA_050733115.1 Gemmatimonadales bacterium | reverse complement strand
CGAGCGCGAATCGAGAAAGCGCAGCGGTTGATGAAGGAGCAGGGGATTGCCGCGCTGGTGATCGAGCCGGGCGCGTCGATGATCTACTACACCGGTGTGAAATGGGGGCTGAGTGAGCGGCCGTTCGTCGTCGTCATCCCCGCGGCCGGCGAGCTCGCGTACGTGACCCCGGCGTTCGAGGAGATGCGCGCGCGCGAGCTGATCAAGTTCTCGAACGACGTCCGGACGTGGCAGGAAGATGAGAGCCCGTACCAGCTGATCGCGCAGATCCTCCGTGACCGGCAGGCCGCGACCGGCCGCATCGGGTGGGAAGAGCGGGTGCGCTACTTCGTCATGGATGGCGTCCACAAAGAGCTGCCGGCGGCAGGCTCCACGATTGGCACACCGGTGACCGCGGGATGTCGCATGTTCAAGTCGCCGGCGGAGATTGCGCTTCTCCAGCGGGCCAACGACATCACGATCGCCGCGTACCGCGCAGTCTTCCCAACATTGAAGGAGGGGATGACGCAAGGGGATCTCAACCGGAATATCGGCGCGGCTTACAAGCGACTTGGCACGAGTGGCTATGCGTTGATCTCGTTTGGGAAATACACCGCCTTCCCGCACGGGAGCATCCAGCCACAACGCCTTCGTGAAGGCGATCTGATCCTGGTCGACGGCGGCTGCCGGATCGAGGAGTACGAGTCCGATATCACCCGCATGGCCGTGCTGGGCAAACCGACCCAGCGTCAGCTCGACGTGTGGGCAACTGAGCGCAAGGCGCAGGACGCCGCGTTCGCGGCCGCACAGGTCGGGGCGCCGTGTGAGTCGGTGGACGCGGCCGCACGAAAGGTCTTGGTTGCAGCCGGGTTCGGGCCCGGGTACAAGGTACCGGGACTCCCGCATCGCCTCGGACATGGAATCGGGCTCGATGGACACGAGTGGACCAACTTCGTGCGTGGCAACAAGACACCGATCCAGCCGGGGATGTGCTTCAGCGACGAGCCGACGATCGTGATCTACGGCGAGTTCGGCATTCGGCTCGAAGACTGCCTCTACATTGCGCCGGAGGGCGGGAAATTTTTCACCGCGCAGAGCCCGGCGATCGACCAGCCGTTCGGGTAAACGCCAACCATTTTTCGAGGAGACTGCACGCATGGAAGGGAACGGCGCAGTTCATCTGTTTCGTCTGATCCACATTCTGGCGGGCGCCTTCTGGGTCGGCGCAGTTGTGTTCGTCGCCTGCTTCCTCTTGCCGAGCCTCCGCGCCGTCGGGCCCGCGGCGGGGCCGGTGATGCAGCAGATCGCCCAGGTGCGAAAGCTCCCGCTCGTCATGATGACCGCCGCCATTCTGACCATACTCTCGGGGATAGCCCTCTACTGGCGGGATTCCGCCGGATTCAGCGGGCCATGGATGCATTCCGGCCAGGGGACGGTGTTCGGCATAGGCGGCGTCCTTGCAATCGTTGCCGCCATATTCGGCATGATCTTCACCTCTCCCAACGCGAAGCGGATGGGTGCGCTGGCCGCGGAAATGAAGGGGGCCGGCCGTCCCCCGACGCCGGAGCAGGTCGCGGAGATGCAGCGCCTCCAGGAGCGGATCGGGCGATTCACCACGATCGTCATGGTGCTTGTGGTGCTCGCCACGGCCGCCATGGCGGTGGCCCGATACGTTCCCTGAGCGGCCAACACGGTGATTGCGCGGACGTGGCACGGGAGAGTTCGTAGCGTTCCGCTCCTGCTTCTGTGGGCACTCGCGGTCGCTTGCGCACCGAAGAACCCGCCGCCGAGGCCGGGCCCGGTGGCCTGGAGCGGCTTTCGGTTGCTGGGAAACGCCAGCCCATCCGATAGCGGGCCTCCGACGCTTCTCCTTGCAAACCGCGTGGTCACCATCCGCGGAATGGACCTGCAGCGGACCGATGGAGGCCTCTACGCCGACATCGACTCGACCCAGAGGGGGACACTCAGGCTGACGCTCTTCGATTCGATCCCGGGCAAGACGGTGCAGGAGACGATCCCGGCGCCGGGGTGGAAGCAGGTACTGTACGAGGTGCGGCTGGGGCCGCTGCAACCCGGACCGTACGATGTATGGGTGGGGAAGTGGGATCCGGGAAGCCACACGGTGGTCGTCACTACCCAACCTCTGCACATCGAGGTGCCATGAGAAGCGCAATCGCGGTGGCGGTACTGTCGCTCGGTGTCATGCCGCTTCAGCAGCCGGCGAGGGTCGCCTCCCAGCTCAGCAAGGGGATGGCGCTGGTCTACGTTTCCGATGGCCGCTCGCAGCCGCCCTGGCTGGTGGATTCACTGGGTGCGGGAGACCCGCTCCGGCCCGGTACCGACTGCGCGAGCGTCTCACTGCGGCGCGGCGCCACCGACCGCAGGCCGGAGCATAGCCGGCTCTGTCTCTCGTCGGACACGCTGTACCGTTGGGAGTCGGCGCGCAAGTCCTGGAGCATGTTCCGTCCGGTCGGTCCCGACATGAGTTTCACGATCGTCAAGGCCAACGGCGATAGCGTCCACTACGCGACGGGTGCGCTCGGTGAAGACATGATTTCCGGGACGGCGATTCAGGTGGTGAATACCACGATGACGACGGTGGATGCCCTGGGGCGGCCCCGGCTCCGGGTGCGCGAGCGCTACGCCGTTTCCCTCGCCACCGCCACGAGCGGCACTTTCGAAGCCCCCGATCCGGCCGGCGGCGGCCGTTGGGTGCCCAAGCACACCTTCGAGCTCAAGGAGCTGAGGCCGGCCAGCCCCTAAACCCGCCTGGTCACGGTCACCTCCGGGGGCACGCGCAGAGACTGCAGCACCACGCAGTACCGCTCCGTGAGCCGCAGCAGCGTGTCGAGCTGCTCGTCACCCGCCTCCGACTCGAGCTCGAAGTCGAGGCGGATAGCGCCGAATCCCACCCTGGCATCCTTGGTAACCCCGAGCGTACCCCTGAAGTCGAGATCTCCCTCGACCCTGACCGATCCGCCTCGAACCGGAATGTCGAGCGCCGTCGCCACGGCGCGCAGCGTCACGCCGGCGCACGCCGCCAGCGCCTCCAGCAGCATGTCGCCTGAGCATGCCTGGAGTCCCGAGCCGCCGGTGGCCGGATGAAGCCCGGCCTCGACGAGCGCCCGCGCCGTGTCGACCCGGCAGCTCACCCCCGGGGAATCGAGATGCGCCTCGGCCCTGAGAGTGACGAGCGCGGCCTGCGCGTCCTCCCGGTAGCGCTCCTTGAGCGGGCCCTGAAGCGCCCGGAGCAGGTCCCCTTGCATGTTATGACGTCCTTCCCGAAAAGATGCGCGGCCCGATCGGGCGTGCTTAATTCACCGTCTGGGCTCCGAATCCCCATCGTGATCGCGGCGACGACCGAAAGGTAGGCGGTGTCGGCGCGAGTGTCGAACGCGTCGAGAGGAAGCCGACATGACCGAGGAAATGACCACCACCGCGTTCGAGCTGCCGGGGTATCACATCGTGCGGTCGCTCGGGGTGGTACGGGGTGTCACCGTGCGCTCCCGATCCCTCTTCGGGACGATCGGCGCCAAGGTGGAGACGCTGTTCGGCGGACACATCAGCATACTCACCTCGCTCTGCGAGCGCGCCCGGTCCGACGCATTCGACATCCTCCTCGCTCACGCCCAGCGACGGGGAGCCAACGGCGTCGTCGGCATACGCTACGATGCCGCCGAGATCATGTCGGGCGTCACCGAGGTGCTCTGCTATGGCACCGCCGTCGTGCTCGAGGAGAGCCGTGACTGATCGCTTCTCGGGGGTTGCGCGCGCGTACGCGTGCTACCGTCCCGGGTATCCGCCCGCGCTCTTCGCGTATCTCCCCGCCCTGGTTCCCCGCCACGACCGGGCCTGGGATGGTGAGAGCGCTCTTGCCGCGCGGGCCGGACCATCGCTTCGTTAGGAGAATCCATGAAAGAATTCAGTGGGGGATCGCGTCTCCTGATTCTCGTCCTCGTCATCGGGGCGGCCATCATCGCGCTGGCCCCCGTGGTCCTTGGGCACGGCCGCGATGTGAAATTGATGCGTGAGGGTCTGCAGTCGGTGCTGGCGGAATGTCGCGCGAAGTATGCCATCGCCCGCAACGCCCGGGACAGCGCGCAGGCGGACGAGTGGGTGCCCCAGCAAGCGGCCGGGGTCCATCCCGGCGACCCTGCATGCGGCAGGTATCGCCGCCGAAACATGCTCAGCCGAGAAGGGTAGGCAGGCGATGCCGGGAAGACTGGAAGCAATCTGGGTCAAGCGGGCCCACCGCGGTCCCATGGATCCGGTGGCCTCCGCGGCGCTGGTGGCCGGCCGCGGCGTTGCCGGGAGCGCCGACCAGGGCAGCCGGCGCCAGGTCACGCTGATCGAGCGTGAGGTGTGGGAGAGGCTGATGCGCGGCCTCGAAGGCGACGCGCCGCCGAGCGCTCGCAGGGCCAACCTGATGGTGAGCGGCTTCCCGCTGGCGCGGACCACCAATCGCACGCTCCGCGTCGGCGGGTGCCGGCTCCGCATCCTCGGCGAAACCCGCCCGTGCGAACGGATGGACGAGGCGCTGGCCGGACTCCGGCGGGTCATGGACCCCGACTGGGGCGGTGGGGCCTTTGCCGAGGTGCTGGAGGGCGGTGAGATCAGCCTCGGTGCGGACGTTTCGTGGGAAAGCGGCAGGGTGGATCGGCCTGCCTCCGACGAATACGCCGAGTTCTACGGGGGCTATATCGGGCGGGTGCCCGACGGCGTGGACCTCCTGGACCTGCTGGCGGAGCAGCGCGACGACACGGCGGCCACCCTGTCGGCCCTCCCTCTCGGGAAAGGTGACTACCGCTACGGGCCCGGCAAGTGGAGCGTGAAGGAGGTCGTCGGACACCTGAGCGACACCGAGCGGATCATGGCATATCGCGCGCTCCGGATCGCGCGCGGCGATACCACGCCGCTGCCCGGCTTCGACGAGAACGCCTACGTGCCCATGGCCGGGTGCGACGACCATGCGCTCAGGGACCTGGTCCAGGAGTGGGTGGACACGCGCCAGGCGACGATCACACTCTTCCGGAATCTGCCGGCGGAGGCATGGCCCCGGCGTGGCACTGCCAACGGAAACGAGATCAGCGTTCGGGCCCTGGCCTTCATCATCGCGGGCCATGAGCGGCACCATCGAGAGACGCTGCGTACCCGGTACGGGATCTAGTCCGGCTCGAACCGGGCGCCCCGCGGACGGCCGCCGCGGAACTCGAAGTGTGATTCGTCCACCATGCGGGCGATCGATGCGGCCACTCCATCGCACGGCTCGCGCGCGAACTGCCGCGCCGACAGCCACGCCGCCTTGTACCAGACGCCGGGGGTCAGTCCCGGGTAGAGATGGGCAAATTCGGGCTTGAGGCAAGCTTCGCGGCTGGCGCTCATTCCGGCCCCCGATCGGGAGGAATATGCTGATCTGCCAGTGGCATCTCGACGTTCCGTACGGAAAGCTCGGCGAGGCCGTCGCCGTCATGAAGGCCTGGGGCGCCGAAAAATTCGCCAGCTCCGAGTTTCGCCCCGCACGCGGCACCCGGCTGCTCTCCGGCATGCTCGGGGCCTCGGCATCGCACCTCGACGAGCATCGCTCCTCCTGAGCGACCGACCCACCTATCGGAGAGCCGACCGGTGCGCGACCTCATTGCCTGGAACCTTCAACCGAAGCCCGGCACCCGGAACTGGCATGGGGGGCCTTCACCCGTCGGCGCGCTGCGCGGCGTCTCCGCCGAGGAGGCGGTCTGGCGTCCAGGCCCGAGGCGCAAGAGCATCTGGGCGCTGGCGCTTCACATCGCCTACTGGAAGTACACCATTCGCCGGCATCTCGAGCCCGGCCCCCTTCCGCGTTTTCCCCGGAGCCCGTCCAACTGGCCCACCGCGCCCACCACCCCCGACCGGGCGGCCTGGACCAGAGACGTGGCCCTGGTCAAGGAGCACCATGAGCGGCTGGTCGAAGCGGTGTCCCGAGTGCCCATGAGCGCCCTCCACCGGATTCCTCCTGAGGGACGCCGCTGGACGTACGGCCAGCTTCTCCTCGGCATCGCCGCCCACGACGCGTATCACGTCGGCCAGATCCAGCTCATGAAGCGCCTCTGGGAGGAGCGGAGGGCCCTCTTCCGGTGACCTCCGTTCGCGAGGCGACGCTCGGAGACCTCGACCGGCTGGCTCCGCTGTTCGACGCCTACCGGCAGTTCTACGAGCGCCCCTCCAATCTCGCTCTCGCACGCGACTTTCTATCCGCGCGCCTGGGGCGCGGCGAATCGGTGGTCTTCCTCGCCGAGGATGGAGACGCCGCCATGGGGTTCGTGCAGCTCTATCCGTTGTTCTCCTCCACGTCGGCTCAACCGGGCCGGCTCTGGCTGCTGAACGATCTCTTCGTCGTTCCCTCGGCCAGAGGCCGGGGCATCGGCCGGCTGCTGATGGACCGGGCACGGCGGCTCGCGGAAGAAACGGGGGCCTGCGGTCTCGAGCTGGCCACCGCCCGCACCAACGCCGGGGCCCAAGCGCTCTACGAGTCGCTCGGCTATCGGCGGGACGACGACTTCTTCCGCTATGAGCTCCACCTCTGATGCTCGCCGATCACGCCGGCCTCCTCTCCGCATTCGATGGCGCCATCGCCGCCGTGCGCGGGCTCGAGGCGGCCGACCTCCGCACCTCCGCGGGCGACTCCGCGATGCCGCTTCTGGCCCAGCTCCGGAGCGATCTCGAGAGGCGTCGCGTGGAGATCGCCGCAGGCGAGGCGTTCGACAGGGAGTGGGCCGGCCGGGTGGTCCGATGGGTGGCCGGTTGGCTGCCTGAGAAGGAGCTGCCGCTCATCGCCCGTCTCGGGCAAATCGTGCGTCTTGGAACCGGGGGGTAGCATGCTCGTCCGTTGGGTCGCCGGTATCCTCGATCGCGACCTCCGCACATTGCGCCGGGAAGTCGAGGCCTATCCCCTCGAGGCCCAGCTCTGGCAACAGGTGCCGGGCATGCCGAACACCGCCGGTACGCTCGTGCTCCACCTCACAGGCAACGTGCGTTTCTACGTCGGCAGCAAGCTGGGCGGTACCGGCTACGCGCGGGACAGGGCCGCCGAGTTCGCTCGCCGCGACGTGCCGCGCGGGGAGCTGCTGGAGGGGATCGAAGCGGCGCGCACCGAGCTCGCCGGGACGTTCGCACGGCTCGACGACGATGCGCTGCCTCCGGAATATCCCGAAGTCATCACCGGGATGCGGGTGGCGACGGATGAGTATCTGATGCACCTTCTCACCCACTTTGCCTATCACCTGGGGCAGGTCGACACCCATCGCCGCCTCGTGACCGGCGACTCCTTGAGCGCCGGCGCCGTCCGGCCGGCAGAGCTTTCGAGCGCCCGGCCCGCGAAAATCTGAGCGGGTCAGCAGGTCGTCACTGCTCCGCTCTGCAGCACCTCGAAGTCGCTCCCGCGCACCGGATTCTGCCGGAGCTGATCGAGGGCGCTCTCCCATCCGGGATCGGACGCGCCCGTCACGTACCAGGCGCTTCCTTGATCGGCCAGGATCAATCCGTACTTCTGGAAGGCGGTGAGGACCACCAGCGCGTCGCCAGTGTACGGCGCGAGGGAAAAGCTCGCCTTGAGGCGGACCCGCGTCCCGTAGGGCGGCAGGCCCGCGTCGGAGTACTGTCCGCAGTGGCTGGCCGGCGCGACGTAGGCGCGGCGAACGTGGGGAATGGTGAATCGGATCGCGTGATCGATCGAGCCCGACGATACCTCTCCGTACTTGAGCAGGCCCGGGAGAACCGGAAGCCCGGCCGCATCGGCCGACGTCCATCCGGCCGGGCGGGTGGCGTTCACCTTGAGATCCCACTTCGCGGAGGAGCTCACCCGGAATCCCGTCGAAGTGCGGACGGCGTTGTACAGCTCGTACAGCACGCAATCTCCCTGCTGAATGACCAGGACGTGCCGGTCCCCCGAGGAGGGATCGGGGTCGGCGGCGCTGCCGCCCTCGATCGGTGCGTCGAGCGGAATCGGCATCGGGCCGGCATCGCTCTCGTCGGAGTAGTCGGCCCCGTCCGTGCCGTACTCGATCGTCGCCATCGGCTGCCCCGCCGGAACCACCGACCAGGGAATGCCGTAGTACTCCTCAGTGGTGCCGAGATCGAGATGAATGGCGTTGCCGGGCGACATCTGCGCGAGGAAGGCGGCGGAGTTGCCCGCCACCGGATCGCCGCTCACTTCCCGGTTCCACGGATTGTCGCCGGGAAAGATCTGGCACCCGCCCAGACTGGTCGCGGGCCCTGCCGGTGCTCCATTGCCCGGGATGGTGCCGCCCCCGGAATCGGGCGGGGCAGCGGAATCGCCGCAGGCTGCAAGAAGGGCGACGAGAGCCAGGCCAGGGACCCGCATGGAAGTCTCCGTGCGGCTGGAGGCTAGCGAAGACTGCAATTCCTGTCGGTGTGGTGACCGTTCGGGGCAGCAATATCCATGCTGTCACGCCGGTGTCCGCCCGATGGCGGCCGACTCGCCTCGAACGTATGTTGTGTGGTCTTGTCCCTGGCCGGACTCACCAGAGCGGATCGTCTCACTCATGTGCGAGGTCACATGCGGCTCGAGCGACTGACCCCCGTCGGGATCATGGTTCGCTTCTTCACCGCGCTTCTCCTCGTGTACGCGACGTTCAATCCCGAGGGCGTCTCGTTCTTTCACTGGGCCGTCGTGCCGCTCACCCAGGGCGCGGGGATGGGGTCGGTCGGTCCGGTGAAGGTCGTCGCGGGCATTCTCCTGCTCATCGGATGGCTCGTCTTTCTCCAGGCCACCAGGCGATCGCTTGGCATTCTTGGCTCCCTGCTCGTGCTGGCACTCGGCACGGCGCTCGTCTGGCTCCTCGTCGACTGGCACGTTCTTCCGGCGTGGAGTACCCGGGCCATCGTGCACATCGCGCTCGTGATCATCAGCCTGGTTCTCGCCATCGGCCTCTCGTGGTCCTCGGTGAGCCGGCGGATCACGGGACAGCTCGACACTGACCAGGTCGGCTGAGCCCGCTGAGCACCGAGCCACCGGAAACCGGCGACCCGTTGCCGGCGTAGGGTCAACGGTCCCCATGCCCCTCCATCCGTCACGTTGCTCCGCGCTCCTATCGGGGGTGCTCGCGGCGCTTGTCGCGTGCGGCAGCACCTCTTCCGAGATCGTCCTGCCCGACGACGATCTTCAGATCCTCTTCATCGGCAACAGTCTCACCTACGCCAACGATCTCCCCGGCATGGTCCGGGAGCTCGGGCTGGAGGTCGACGGAAAATCGCCGAC
>JBOHSC010000067.1:0-7954 GCA_050733115.1 Gemmatimonadales bacterium | reverse complement strand
GGTCGTGGATCAGCTCCTCGATCTTGGCGGTGGCGATGGGATCCAGCGCCGAGCACGGCTCGTCCATCAGGAGGATCTGCGGGTCCACCGCGAGGGCGCGGGCGATGCAGAGCCGCTGCTGCTGGCCGCCCGACAAGCCGGTGCCGGCCTCGTCCAGCCGGTCCTTCACCTCTTCCCACAGTGCCGCCTGACGGAGACAACGCTCCACGAGGTCGGGCAAATCGCGCCGGGTGACCAGGCGGTTGAGCGCCGGCCCGTAGGCGACGTTGTCGAAGATCGACTTGGGGAACGGATTGGGCCGCTGGAACACCATGCCCACCCGCTGCCTGAGCGCCACCAGATCGGTGTTCGCGGAAAAGACCGAATTGCCCTCGACGAGGATGTCGCCTTCGTGCCTGACGCCGGGGATCAGGTCGTTGAGGCGGTTGATCGACCGGAGGAAGGTGGACTTGCCGCTCCCCGACGGTCCGATGATGGCGGTGACCGACTTCCGCTCGATCGAGAAATTCAGGTTGTGCAGGATATGCCGCGTTCCATACGAGAAGCTGAAGCCCTTGACGTCCACCGCGGGCGAGCCGCTGCGGGCGCCGGCCGGCGCAGGCGGGCGAGGAGCGAGGGTGGCGCGCGGGGTGGGAACGAACCCCGGCTGGATGCGTGCGGCGGCGGTCATCCGAATCTCCCGGTGATGTATGCCTCGGTCTGCTCATTCCGCGGCGTGGTGAAGATCTGGCGGGTCGGTCCCGTCTCGACCATCGTGCCCAGATAGAAGAACGTGGTCGTGTCCGACACCCGCGCGGCCTGCTGCATGTTGTGGGTCACGATGATGATCGTGAAATCCTTCTTGAGCTCGAAGAGCAGCTCCTCGATGCGCTGGGTGCCCTGCGGGTCGAGCGACGCGGTGGGCTCGTCGAGCAGCACCACTTCAGGTGACGGCGCGATGGTCCGCGCGATGCAGAGGCGCTGCTGCTGGCCGCCCGAAAGCGCCATTGCACTCGCCCGCAGGCGGTCTTTCACCTCGTCCCAGAGCGCTGCCTGCCTGAGCGATTGCTCCACCATGCCATCGAGCTGGGACTTCGGCACTCGTCCCTGCACCCGGAGGCCGGCAGCGACGTTGTCGTAGATGGACATCGTCGGGAAGGGCGTCGGCCGCTGGAACACCATGCCGATCCGGCGGCGGAGCTGCATGGCGTTCACCCGCGGGGCGTAGATGTCCTCGCCGTCGAGCAGGACCCGGCCGGTGATCCAGCCGTGATCGGACAGCTCGTGCATCCGGTTGATCGTCCGGAGAAAAGTGGACTTCCCGCACCCGGATGGCCCGATGAGCGCGTGGATGTGGCGCTTCTCGAAGGCGAGCGAAACGCCCTTCACCGCCGTGAACTTCCCGTACATGGCGGTGAGCTTGTCGGTCTCCACCTGCGCACGCACCTGCCCCGCGGGAGAAGCGCTGCGGCGGGCGGGCTCCTTGGCAGAGCTGACCGCGGGCTCAGCCATTGAGATCGAACCGCCGCCGGATGGCCAGACGGGCCCCGACGCTGAGCACGAAGACCACGAGGATGAGCACCAGCGCGGCGGCCCATGCGTTCTGGTGCCATTCCTCGTATGGGCCGGTCGCATAGGTGAACACGGTGAGTGGTAGGGCCGCCATGGGCTGGTTGAGGTTGAAGCTCAGGTACTGGCTGCCGAGCGCGGTAAAGAGAAGCGGCGCGGTCTCGCCGGCCACGCGGGCGACGGCCAGCAGACTCCCGGTGACGATGCCGGGCAGCGTGGTGCGGACCACGATGCCGAGGCTGGTGCGCCAGCGCGGGTAGCCCAAAGCGAGCGCCGCCTCGCGCAGCGAGTTGGGCACCAGCTTGATCATCTCCTCGGTGGTGCGCAGCACCATCGGAATCATCAGCAGGGCGAGCGCCGCGCTCCCCGCCAGCGCCGAGAAATGCTTTTGCCGCGCCACGATCCACGCCCAGGCGAAGACGCCCACCACGATGGAAGGCGTTCCGTTCAGCACGTCGGCCACGAAGCGGGTGAGCCAGGTGAGCCGGGTCGTCGGATACTCGGCGCAGAAGATCCCTGCCGCGATGCCGATCGGGAGGCCGATAGCGCACGCCACCCCGACAATGAGCAGCGTGCCCACGATGGCGTGCACCACGCCCCCGCCGGTTTCCCCAGCGGGGGCGGGAGTCTTGGTGAAGAAGTCGAGTGAGAGGCTGCTGGCTCCCTGGATGACCAGATCGAACAGAATGAAGAAGAGAGGCAGCAGCGCCACGATGACCGCCCCGATCATGAGGCCGACCATCAGATTGCTGACCGCCCGGCGGAAGACGCGGCGGTTCATGCTGCGCAGGTCCTTCGGCTCACAGCGCCTTGCTCCCGGCGCCCGAGCCGCGGGCCACACGCCAGATGAGGAGCCGGGCCCCGGCGTTGACGAGAATGGTCACCAGAAAGAGCAGGAAGGCGACGTAGGCGAGGGCGGAGAGATGCATGTCGCCCACCGCCTCGGAGAACTCGTTGGCAATTGCCGCGGCCATGGTATAGCCCGGCGCGAAAAGCGAGGCCGCGATCTCGTGCCGGTTTCCGATGAGCATGGTCACGGCCATCGTCTCGCCGAGCGCGCGCCCAAGCCCCAGAATCACGGCGCCAAAGATGCCGGACCGGGCGTAAGGAACGACGGTGGTAATCACGGCCTCCCACCGGGTGGCACCGAGCGCCAGCGCCGCCTCGCGCTGCGTGTCCGGGACCGCCATCAACACCTCGCGTGATACCGACATCACGTAGGGCATCACCATGATGGCGAGAATGATCCCCGCGGCGAGCATGGAGGGGCCGTAGATCGGGCCCTGGAAGAAGGGGAGGAAGCCGAACCCTTCGCGCAGCAGCGGAAAGACGCTCTTCCTGAGCAACGGGATGAGCACGAAGATTCCCCAGAGTCCGTAGACGACGCTGGGGATGGCCGCGAGGAGGCTGATGAGGAACGCCACCGGCTGCCGCACCACTTTCGGCGCGAACTCGGTGAGGTAGATCGCCACGCCGAGCGAGAGCGGTACCGCGATCACCAGAGCGATGAATGACGAGACCAGCGTGCCGAAGATCAGTGGAAAGGCACCGAACTGCTCGGCGACGGGGTCCCAGATACTCGAGGTGATGAATCCCAGGCCGAACTTCGCCATCGCTAGCCGAGCGCCGGTCCACAGCTCGTACACCAGGAATGCCAGGAGCACCGGGACCGTGACGGCCCCCAGGGCGAGGATGAGCTTGAAGATGCGATCGCCGTAGCTGCTCCGTTCGAGCGGCGGAGGCGAAGAGGCGCCCCGGATCGGAGCCTCGGGCAGGGTGACTGTAGCCATTGCGAGAGTTTATCCCTCGGCGCCGCTGGCCGAGTCACGGCTGTGTAACGGATATGTCACGAGCCGGGCAGTCGCCGCTGGATCAGCTCGATGAGAGGGACGGGCAGGGGAGCGTAGTGGAGGTCGGCGGCCATCCGCTGTGCCTCAGGCTCGAGCATCCAGCGGAGGAAGCCACGAATCTTCTCCTCCTTGACGCTGTCACCCCCTTCGCGGTGAATCAGCAGCCAGGTAAAGGAGGAGATCGGGTATGAGTCGGCGCCGGGGGCGTTGGTGATGGACACCCGAAAATCGGTGGTCGAGTCGAGATTGGCGCTCGCCGCCGCGGCGCTCACCCGTTTGATCGATGCCTCGACGAAACTGCCGGCCGCGTTGCGCAACTCGGCCGCGGGCAGGTTGTTCGACAAGGCGTAGATCAGCTCGACGTAGCCGATGGCGCCTTCCGATTGCTTGACCTGCTGCGTCACCCCCTCGTTCCCCTTGCCGCCGAGACCGGTTGGCCAGTTGACCGAGGTAGCGCTCCCCACCGCGCTCTTCCATGCCGGTGACACCTTGGACAGGTAGTCGGTGAAGATGAAGGTCGTCCCCGATCCGTCCGAGCGATGGACGACGAGGATGTCCTGTGCGGGAAGCTTTACGCCGGGGTTGAGCGCGCCGATGCGACGATCGTCCCAGCGGGTGATGCGGCCGAGGAAGATTTCGGAGATGATTTCGCCATCGAAACGGAGCGGCGTCGTACCGAGAGTGGGGAGGTTGTAGGTAACGACCACCGCGCCGAGGACGGTGGGAACGTGCATGACGTTTCCCTTCACGGCCGTGATCTGTTCGTCGCTCATCGGGCCGTCAGTGGCACCGAAGTCCACCGTTCCTTCTATGAACTGCCGGATGCCGCCGCCGGAGCCGATCGGCTGGTAATTGATGCGCACGCCCGTTTGCCGGGCGTACGTATCGAACCATTTGGCGTAGATCGGATTGGGGAACGTGGCGCCGGCCCCGGTGAGGGCGGCGGTCCCGGCACCCGGAGCGTGCTCCGGAGTGCCGGGAGACTTGCTATCGGGCGGTGAACACGACCCGAGAGCGATCGCGGCCGCGGTCACGAGTCCCAGACTTCCTGTGCGCATCGCCTCTCCCGGTGCGGGAAACGGCCGCATGAGAACCGACCGCACAACTTACCACGATCCTACTGCGCTGCGATCGTCTTACCATTCGCCTTGAGGGTGGGCAGCCGGGCCTCGACCAGCTTGACGACCTCCTGGGGCAGCGGCGCGTACTTGAGCTCGCCGGCCATCTTCTGTGCGTCGGGCGTGATCATCCACCCAAGGAAATCGCGAAGCGCCTTGCCCTTTCCCTCGTCGGGCAGGTCCGAATGCACGAGCAGCCAGGTGAACGACGAGATCGGATAGGCCCCCTTGCCCGGAGCATTCGTGATGGACACCCGGAAATCGGTGTTCTTGTCGAACTTGGCACTGGCCGCCGCCTCCGTCACCGAGGGGAGGGACGCATCGATGAACTCGCCCGCCGCGTTCTTCACCGTGGCGAAGGCCAGGTCGTTGGAGAGCGCGTAGATGAGCTCGACGTAGCCGATCGCGCCTTCGGTCTGCTTGACCTGCTGGGTCACACCCTCGTTGCCCTTGCCACCCAGGCCGACCGGCCAGTTGACCGACGTGGCCTTGCCCACCTTTTCCTTCCACTCAACCGAGACCTTCGACAGATAGTCGGTGAAGATGTAGCTGGTGCCCGACCCATCCGAGCGGTGCACCACGATGATGTCCTGGTCGGGAAGCTTGGCGCCGGGATTGAGCCTGGCGATGGCCTTGTCGTTCCACTTGGTGATCTGGCCCTGGAAGATGCCGGCGATGGTGGGCCCGTCGAACTTGAGCTTGGTCGCACCCACCGCGGGAAGATTGTACGTCAGCACGACCGCGCCGAGCACCGTCGGCACGTGCAGGACGTTGCCCTTGACCGCCGCGATCTGCTCGTCGTTCATCGGACCGTCGGTGGCGCCGAAGTCCACCGTTCCTTCGGTGAATTGACGGATGCCCCCGCCCGAGCCGATCGACTGATAGTTGATCTGCACGCCGGTCTTCTTGTTGTACGCGTCGAACCACTTGGTGTAGATCGGGTTCGGAAAGGTTGCCCCGGCGCCGGTGAGGCTCACCTGGGCGGACGCCGGCCCCGCCGCGAGAAGCGAGGCGATGCCGAGGGTGATGCCGCCGCGGAGGATCGTGCTGCTCATGGAAGTGCTCTCCGTTTGCTGTCAGGTTTAGAAGACGAACTGGGCCTGGAAGAGCCCCTGGGTCTTCGTGGCGTACTGCGCCGGAGTGGGGGTGCCCTCGAACCCGAGGTTGTCCACGTCAGCGAGAAGGCGAAGCGCAGGGGTGAGCTGATACGACACGCCCGCGATGTACCGCGTCTGCCGGTTGTTCGACACGTCCTTGTTGGGATCGGTCACATCCACCCGCCCGATCACAGCCGCCTTCGTCTCCGGAATCTTGAAGACTCCGAAGAAGCTCAGTACCTGGCCGTCGATCGTCGTCGGATCGGGAGTTGCCGGCGCCGCCGGGGCGTCGAGCCGGTCCTTCGTGCGGGCATACTCGCCCGCCAGGGTGATCTGCTTGCTCTTGTACGAGACCATTCCGACGAACCGGTCACGAGTGCCGCCGCCGGTGGGCTTTCCGATCTGGGTGTAGCCCGTCAGCCGAAGGCCGCCGACCCGGCTCCCGTCATCGGTCGCGAGGGCCCTCACCGACACTCGGCCCATGGCGTCCTTGCGCTTGTCGCCCGGCGCCTTGTTGTAGTTCTCGCCGTTGTAGATGCCGACCTGAGCGTTCACCAGGTCCTTGCCCCAGTTTCCGTCCACGCCCAGTCCGAAGTCCGACGACGACATGTAGCCGCCGCGCTCCAGCGCCATCTGGCCCTGCATCCGGTAATCCCAGAGGGCCTCTTCCCAGTCGAGCCACGGCGTATGGATCTGACCGAGCTTGAATGTGAGGGCGCTGCCCTCGGGCGTATATCCGGCGTAGGCATACTTGAGCCGATAGGCGAGGGAGCCGTCGGTGTTCCGGTAGATATCCGCCGTGACCCGTGTGCTGAGCCCGGTCGGGAACTTGCCGATGACGTTGATGTAGGAACGGGAGATGTCGAAGTTGTTCACGTGCGCGGCAGTGTCCTTGAGCTGGTAGAGATACTGCGCGTACACCACGCCCCCGACGGTGACTGAGGGCGTCGGCGGCGGCGTACCCTGCGCCGCCGCGATGTCCGCACCGACGAGCGAGCCCAGGATGCCGAGAAGGCCGGCCAGCTTGACAGCGGAACGCATCTGTACCTCGTGATGGAGTGGATGTGTCGGCGCATCGCCCCCGCGATGCAGGGCTAAAAGATCCCGATCGCCGTCACGAACTCCCAGCAGATGTGTAACAGGGAGGTAAACACCCCCTCGGCGGGCCATCCCGCCCGGACACGACCCGCTTGTGCACGACAGTAAGTCTCCTCCGTCTCGAGCTCCCCCCGGCGACGTAACGACTCGGACGCGCCGACCCCCCTGAGATCCGCCGTGACGCATTCGTTGCCGATTCGTGCCCTCGGCGAAATGGAGGGCTGGCACATTGGCGCCATCCGGCCGACCGGCCACGCCCGATCCGACCGACCACCCGATCCCTGCGAGCCACCATCGATGCGCACATCATCCGCGGTCCGCTCCTGCCTCGCTCTCCTCCTCTCCTCCCTCACGTTCACCGCGCTCTTCGCTCAGACCACCGGCCGCATCGTCGGCCGCGTGGTGGAGGCCGAGCAGGGCGCGCCGATCGCGGGTGCGCAAGTCGAGCTGGTCGAGGGGACGGCTCACGCGGTGTCCGCGCTCGACGGCCGCTACACTCTGGCCGGCGTCCCCGCGGGCCCGGTCTCGGTTCGAGTGCGGATGATCGGATTCACACCGAAGACGGTGACAGGTGTCATCGTCCCTCCGGGCGGGACGGTGGCGCAGGACGTCTCGCTCAGCGGTGAGGCGGTCCAGCTCGCGGAGATCTCGGTGAGTGCGGAAGCGGAGCGGGGGACCGTCAATCGCGCCCTGGACGAGCAGCGCAACGCCGGGAACATCATTAACGCCGTGACCGCGGAGCAGATCGCGAAGAGCCCCGACAGCGACGCCGGACAAGCGGTGCAGCGGGTGAGCGGGGTGACGGTGCAGGAGGGGAAATACGTCTTGGTCCGGGGCCTGGGCGAGCGTTACACCACGACGTCGCTCGATGGGGCCCGGATCCCGAGTCCGGAGCCGGAGCGGAGGGTGGTGCCTCTCGATCTCTTCCCCTCGAGTCTCCTCGAGGGAATCACCACGTCGAAGACGTTCACCCCCGAGCAGCCCGGCGATTTCAGCGGCGCGCAAGTCAATCTCAAGACCCGCGAGTTCCCGCTCGGCCGGGTGATCACCTTCTCCGCCTCCGCGGGACTCAATGACGCCGCCACCGGCAAGGGCGTCGTGAAGGCGCCGTCGGTGGGTGGCGAGTGGCTCGGCTTCGGCGGCGGCGCACGCCAGCTCCCGGCCGGCGTGCGCGCGGCGGGCGATCTCGCAGGGGTGAACCAGGACCAGCAGAACGCCCTGATCGGCTCGTTCAGGAACGTAT
>JBOHSC010000066.1:0-1592 GCA_050733115.1 Gemmatimonadales bacterium | reverse complement strand
CAACTACTACTACCGTGACGGGGCTGACGAGGGCCCCGCGCCACGGGTCGCCCGCTACGCTCGAGGCCAGGACTACCACCGCGTCACCCGGGGCCGACTCGACCGTCTCGGCGAGGTACTCATCGAGCACGGCGCCAGGATCGCCCGTTCCTACGTGGACGATGGCCCCATTCCCGAGCGCGAGCTGGCGGTGCGCGCCGGGCTGGGATGGGTCGGCAAGAATACGATGGTCATCCGGCCGGGCGCCGGCTCGTATTTTTTCATTGGAACGATTTTTACCGATCTGCCCCTTCCGCTCGACCCGCCGTTCGAGTTCGACCACTGCGGAAGCTGCACCCGATGTCTCGACGCCTGCCCGACCTCCGCCTTCGTGGCGCCGAGAGTGCTGGACGCGACTCGCTGTATCTCATATCTCACCATCGAGCAGCGCGGGCCCATTCCCGATGCCCTCGTCCCCCATCTCGAGGGATACGCCTTCGGCTGCGACATCTGCAATGATGTCTGCCCCTGGAATGAGCGTTTTGCCACGACGACGCCGGTGGAGGAGTTCCGCCCGCTCGGCCGCCTCGACGGGGCGGACCCCGACTACTTCGAGCGGATGGGCGACGAGGAGTTCGCCGCGAGATTTGGCGGAACCCCTTTCGATCGTCCCGGCCTTGCGGGCATGCGTCGAAACGTCAGGGCCGCGTTCGACTCAGTGGAACGAAACCATGAGCGCTGACCTTCGATACTTCACCCGGCTTCTCGAACACGACCGTTGGGCCAACAAGCAGACACTCCGCTCGCTCGACCAGGGTCCCGCTCCGGCCAGGGCGGTGCGCTGGCTGGCCCACATCGCCGGGGCGGAACACCTCTGGCTGGCCCGTCTCCGGCAGGAGGCGCCGACGATTTCGGTCTGGCCGGACATCGACCTCGACGGCTGCGAGGTGCGCTTCGACGACCTCGACCGGCTCTGGCCGGAATTTCTCGCGGAGCTGGAGGATGAGGACCTCAACGACGGCCTGGCGTACCGCAACACCCGCGGCGAGTTCTGGACCAGTACCGTCGGCGATATCCTGACTCATGTAGCGATGCACTCGGCATATCATCGCGGACAGATCGCGTCATCGGTTCGCGAGGCCGGCGGCACCCCCGCCTATACCGATTTCATTCACGCGGTGCGACAGGGCCTGATCGAGTGAGCTCCTCCGTCGGGCCCGCGCTCGTCCTGCTCGGCGTAGCTCTGATCGTCATCGGGGTGCTGGTGTGGTCCGGCGGACTGCAATGGTTCGGCCGCCTCCCCGGCGACATTCGGATCGAGCGGCAGTCGGTTCACATCTACATACCGCTCGTGTCCATGATCGTGACGTCCGTGGTGCTGACCGTAGTGCTGGCGTTGATCAGGAGGTTCTTCTAGTGTCCCGTGTCTCGCCCTTTCCTCGTGCTGGCGGCGATGGCCGCCACGTGAGGGCGCGAACGCGGTTTCCTGTCCGGGGGGGTCTGGACCCTTCGCGTCACTCAGGATGACTCGCTACTTTTCGGGCTATGGATCGCACCCTCTCCAAGGCCGCTGTCGTCCCGGAGGTCGGCACGCTCGATCAGCGCCTTCAGCG
>JBOHSC010000065.1:0-3017 GCA_050733115.1 Gemmatimonadales bacterium | reverse complement strand
GCTCATCGCCGAAGACGGCCGCGATGTCATCCTGTCCGTCCTCGGCGAAGGGAGCTTCTTTGGAGAGATGGCCGTCATCGACGAGGAGCCGCGCTCCGCGCACGTGATCGCCATGGAAGACTCGAACCTCCTCGTTCTCCGGCGCGACGACTTTCACCACCGTCTGCGCACCAGCCCTGAAGTGGCCATTTCCCTGCTGCGCGAGATTTCCCGCCGGCTCCGCCGCGCCGACGAGAAGATCGCCAGTCTCGTTCTGCTCGACGTGAACGGACGGGTAGCCAATCTCCTCCTCCGCATGGCGGAGGACGAAGGCGGCGATCGCATTACTCGCAAGCTCACCCATCATACCATCGCCCAGATGATCGGCTCGAGCAGGGAGACCGTTTCCCGTACGATGCGCAATCTGGTCGACCGCGGCATCATCCAGGTCACACGGAAGGACATCACCCTTACCGACCGTCACTCGCTCATGCTGGCCGCGCGCCGCGCGTGAACGAGGCCACGGTGCATTCGTGAGCTGGACCGTGCCGTCGACGGTACGGTTCTGGGGAACCCGCGGATCGATTCCCACCCCGGGACCCGACACCACTCGGTATGGCGGGAATACTGCCTGCGTGACCGTGGCGGGACGAGAGGGACGGCTCCTCATCCTCGACGCGGGCAGCGGTCTTCGTCCTCTCGGCCACGAGATGATGACGCAGCGGAACGGCCCGCTCATGGCCGACATCCTGATCACACACACTCACTGGGATCACATCCAGGGGCTCCCCTTCTTCAAGCCGCTCAGCGCACGCGGAAATCTGTTTCACGTGTACGGAGCGGCACAGGCAGGGATCGCGCTGGAGCAGATCCTCCGGCGCCAGATGGATCCGATGGTCTTCCCAGTGCCGCTCGAGGCCTTTGCCGCCGGGATCGAAGTCAAGGAAATCGGCGAGGGCGCGCTCGACCTGCCCGACTTCCACGTGAAGTCGTTCCGCTTACGGCACCCCGGAACTACGCTCGGCTTTCGGGTCTCCCCTACTCCCTCTGGCCGGGAACTTGCTTACCTCACCGATAACGAGCTCGGCCCTGGCGGTTCGTACCCGGTCCCAGCCGACTGGAGGGCCAGACTGGTCGAATTTCTGGACGGAATCGATACCCTGATCCACGACGCGATGTATTCGGATCAGATCATTCATGCGCGAGGCGGCTGGGGGCACTCGACGCCGCGGCAGGCGGTGGACCTGGCGTCGGAAGCGGGGTGCAGAAGGCTGGTGCTTTTCCACCACGAGCCCGAGCACAGTGACCAGGCAATCGACGCGATGCTTGCAGGCACCCGCGAGTACGCACGAAAGGTGTCGCCCGGCCTGGTAGTGGACGCGGCCGCCGAGGGTACCTCGTTTTCTCTGTGACGGGAGGCGCTATGGTCGGATCGTGGCGGCGGGCGTGGACCCTGGCGGGGACGGTGCTCGCCTTCCCGTTGCACGCCCAGGATGCCCGTCCGGTATTCGCCGTGCTGCCTTTCGAGAACGCCGGCTCGTACGGCCAGGACAAGGAAATCTTCCAGGCGCTGCAGCTCGGGATCCCGGCCACGATTGCGGCGATGATCGCGACCCATCCAGGCGCCCGGGTGGCCGACGCCGACCGCGTCCGGCAGGCGTTCAAGGCCCAGAGACTCGGCCCGGCCCAGCGGGTGGACGCCGCCACGGCGGGCCAGGTGGCGAAGGCTGCGGGGGCGCGCTACGTCGTCACCGGAAGCTTCGCCGACTTCTACGGCAAGTTCCGCATCAACGCGCGGCTGGTGGACGCCGACAACGGCCAAATCATCAAGGTCGTCTCCAATGATGACCCTGACCATCAGGATCGGGCGCAGCTCGCCGCGATCATCCAGACGGTGAGCGAGAAGCTTGTGAGCTCTGCCGGCCTTCCACCCTTCCCTGGCGACGCGGCGGCGCGCGCATCCGCCGTCCCCACCGACGCCCTCAACCAGTACAGCCGCGGACTCCTCTTCGAGAGTCAGGGCGACAAGGCGAAGGCGTCGGAGTCCTATCAGCGCGCGCTCACCGCCTTCCCCGACTACACGCAGGCGCGAGACGGGCTCCAGCGGGTGCGCGGCTCCTAGCGAAGCCTGCGCAGCGCGAGGGCGAGACCGATATGGGCCGGGAGCGCGAGAGCGATCACCGGTCCATTCACTTGCTGGAACGGCGGCAGAAGCTTGAGCAACAGGCCGAGTGCGGCCAGCCCCGCAATGCCGGCGGCCAGGCCCGCGGCGGCTCTCCTCGGATGCCCGCGGATCGCTCCCGGCAGAAGGGGAATCAGCGCGAGCGAGAGCGGGTTGAGCTGGAGCAGATTCTCGTTGCACGCGGCCATGACGTGATCGGTGAGCCCCCATAGACCCGCCAGTACCAGGCCGGCCAGGCCGGCGATGAATGCCCACCCCCCCACCACCATTAGAAATCCCGCTCTCGCCAGGCGACTGTCGCGCGCCACCCGGGCCAGCGCAGACGCGGCCAGACCGATCGTCAAGCCGATCGCCAGGTAGCCGAGTAGCCAATTCGGCGGCACATCCGGTGGTGACGGCGCCGTCGATTCGAAGATCATCCGTTCCGACTTGACGAGCGGAATGGCCGCGCCGTTGGGTCCTGCGAGTGTCACCTTTCGGAGATGCTCCCGCACCGCGAGCGGCAGAAACATCTCGTCCCATGCGGACACCGGCCGATCGACCTTCTCACCGAGCGCCGCCAGAAGGCCGGTGTAGATAAGGACGTCGTTGGACGTGAGCCGCTGCGTATGGAAGCGGTAGGTCGTACCGGCGGGGAGCGAATCGGTCTGGCGGCGGATGGTGCCACCGAGCACGCGGTCGATCGCATCGCGCACGCGGGTGGAGCAGTTGTCACGGTAGTAGTCGTAATGGTAGAACCGGTGCTCGGGCTGCTCGTTCCACTGGAGGAACTGCTGCAGCTCGAGCCTCGCCCGGGGCGGAAGGTCGAGCTCCTGCACCCACACCGATCGGTTGTCGCGCTCGTACTGGCGGACGT
>JBOHSC010000064.1:0-2459 GCA_050733115.1 Gemmatimonadales bacterium | reverse complement strand
CGCATGCTCCCGGGCCCGGAGCATCGAGTGAAAGGCCAGTGCAGCATTTTGCCCGGCCGGCCCCGAGCGCGCCCGCGCCGCCGACATCACGGCCGCCGACGTCGACCCACTCCCCTGGATCTTGTAGTCGGTGGTGACTCCGGACGGCGTCTCCGTGGCATCGGTAGCCAGGGCGGCGTAGATGTACTCGGCGCCGGCGCTTCCTGCCGCCGGGAGGCGCACGCACGCCGTCTGGGAGGCATCGATGATGGTGTGTTCGCCGACCGCCAGCTGGGTCGGGGCGACGGCGGCGCAATCGAGAGGCTCGGTTTTCGGCTCGGTACTGCTGCATCCGACGGTCAAACCGGCGCCGCCGAAGAGCAGGAAGGGAACGAAATAGCGGGTCACCGGGGAGGCTCCGTGGGTGCGGATCGGAAGGCACGAATCTCAGCAAGATAAGAAGCCACAAGGGCTTTTGACAATCGCCGAAGCCGCCGGTACCTTCACTCCGTGTCAGACATCAATTGGCTGTCCACGGTGCGGTTCGGGGCCGATGGGTTGGTCCCCGTGGTCGCTCAGGAGAGTCGTTCCGGGGACGTCCTGATGGTGGCGTATGCCAACCGGGAGGCGCTGGAGCGCACCGCCGCCACCGGCCAGGCGCATTATTACAGCAGATCCCGAGCCGCACTCTGGCGCAAGGGCGAGTCCTCCGGGCACGTCCAGTCGGTCCGAGAAATCCGGATCGATTGCGACGGCGACGCCGTACTCTACCGCGTCGACCAGACCGGCCCCGCCTGCCACACCGGAACCCGCACCTGTTTCGCGCGGGCAGCCGGTCCCGGTGGCGCCCTGGCCGAGGGAGCCGATCCCGGCGGGCATCTCCTCTCCCGGCTCGCGGCCACCCTGGCGGAGAGGGCCAGCCGGCGACCGGAGGGATCGTACACCGTCCGGCTCCTCGACAAGGGGGTGCCGAAAATCTCGCAGAAGGTGGGCGAGGAAGCGGTCGAGGTCGTCGTGGCGGCGAATACGGAGGATGACGAGCGTCTCGCGTCCGAGGCGGCCGACCTCCTCTATCATCTCCTGGTGCTGCTGCAGGCTCGCGGTGTCCCGCTGGATGCCGTTTTGGAGCAGCTTGAAAGGCGTGAGAAGGGCGAATCCGGAGAACAGTGAACAGAGAACGGTGAACGGGCCTCCCGTTCCCCCTTCCCCGTTCTCCCTCTTCCATTCACCCTTCGCGGTTCGCCCATATGTCTTTCGTCCATCTCCACACCCACAGCGAGTACTCGTTGCTCGACGGGGCCAACCGGATCCCCGAGCTCGTCGCGCACGTGAAGAAGCTGGGCATGGACAGTCTTGCGGTGACCGACCATGGCAACATGCACGCCGCATGGTCGTTCTACGAGGAGGCCAAGGCCCACAAAATCCGGCCCATCCTCGGCTTCGAGGCGTATCTTGCCTTCGGGCCCCGGCAGGCGCGCGAGAAGCCCGCCTGGGCGCCCTCGGCCTACAGCCACCTCGTGCTGCTGGCCTCCAATCGCGCGGGCTACCGGAACCTCGTGCGGCTCACGTCGATCGGGTACACCGAGGGGTTCTACCGGCGCCCGCGCATCGACAGGGAGACGCTGGAACAGCACTCCGAGGGAATCGTCTGTCTCGCCGCCTGCCTGTCGGGGGAGATCGCGCTCTACCTGCGGCAGGGGAAGTACGACGAAGCGAAGCGCAGCGCCGAGTGGTTCTCGCGAGTCTTCGGGAAAACCGGATTCTGGCTCGAGGTGCAGCAACACGGCATCGCCGACGAGCGCGTCGTTACCGAGGGGATGCTCCGGCTCGGCCAGGAGCTCGGGATCGGCGTCGTCGCCACCAACGATGCGCACTATCTCCGGCGCGAGGACGCGGAGTCCCACGACGTCTTGCTCGCCATCGGCACCGGCAGCGACCTCGACGATCCCAAGCGATTCCGGTTCACCGGCGAAGAGTCGTACGTGAAGTCCGAGAAGGAAATGCGGGCGCTCTTCCCAAGTAACCCAGAGGTGCTCGCCAACACGCAGCTCGTCGCCAACCGGTGCGAGTTCGACTTCGAGAAGCGCTACTTCCTCCCCGGCTTTCCCCGCCCCGCCGAGTACGAAACCGACGAGGCGCTGCTCGACTTCCTGGCGCGGGAGGGCGCGGCACACCGCTACGGCTTGCCGCTGCCCGACGCCGTGGCCGAGAGGCTGGCCTACGAGCTCGGGGTGATCAACACGGCCGGCTACGCCGGCTATTTCCTCATCGTCCAGGACTTCATCGCCGCCGCGAGAGCCCGCGGGATCCCCGTCGGGCCCGGCCGCGGCTCCGCCGCCGGCTCGATCGTCGCCTACGCGCTCGGGATCACCAACGTCTGCCCCCTCAAGTTCGACCTTCTCTTCGAGCGCTTTCTGAACCCCGAGCGGGTGTCGATGCCCGATATCGACGTGGACTTCTGCTTCGAGCGCCGGGGCGAG
>JBOHSC010000063.1:0-9377 GCA_050733115.1 Gemmatimonadales bacterium | reverse complement strand
TCGTCGAGCGAGGCCATCGCGACGACGGGGGAGAAGCGCTCGAGGATCTTCCGCACCGCGCGCGAGGCGTCGCGGTAGTGGATGAACCAGCCCTGAAAGAAGGTGGCCTGGGGGCAGAGCCGTACCGCCTGGCCGACCGGCATTCCCGCGTGGATGCCGAACTTCCGGGCGCCGTACGAAGCACTCTGCACCACGCCGCGGCTTTCGCGCCGGCCGCCCACCACGAGCAGCTCGACGTCGCGCAGCTCGGGGAAGCGCTGGCGGCACACCTCCACGAAGAAGGCATCCAGGTCCACGTGAATGATTCGCGCCGCCATGGGGTCCCTTGGTATCTTCGGCCGGATGAAGGACGAATTCTACCTCGCCTTCCTCGGACTCGGCGCCATCGGGTCTCCGATGGCCGCCCACCTCGCCCGCCGCGGACCACTCACCGTCTGGAATCGCACGGCGGCGCGCGCCGGTGAGTTCGCCGCGCGTCACGGCGCGGTGGCGGCCGCCACGCCGCGGGAGGCCGCCGCGTCCGCCGACGTGGTTCTGACCTGTCTTCCCACTTCTCGCGAGGTCGAGGCGCTGCTCGACGGCCCCAACGGCCTTCTCGCCGCGCTCCGGCCGGGTGCGCTCTTCCTCGACTGCACCTCGGGCGATCCCGCCGGCTCCCGCCGCATTGCGGCGCGGCTGGCGGAGCGCGGCGTCGCCTTTGCCGACGCGCCGGTGAGTGGCGGAACCAACGGCGCCGAAGCGGGAACGCTCACCGTGATGGTGGGGGCCGACGCGAAGACTTTCGCGCGGGCGCAGCCGATTCTCGCCGCCTTCGGCCGGCGCATCGAGCACGTGGGGCCGGTGGGCGCCGGTGACGCGCTCAAGGCGATGAACAACGCTCTCCTCGCGGTGAACATCCTCGCCGTGGGTGAAGCACTCGCGTCGCTGGTCAAGGCGGGAGTCGCCCCGCGCCTGGCGCTCGAGGTGATCAACGCTTCCAGCGGACGCTCCTTCGTGAGCGAGGTGCTGGTGCCCGAGCGGGTCCTCACCGGGCTCTGGCCCGGGACGTTCCGGCTGGCGCTCCTGGCCAAGGATGTCGGCATTGCCGGCGATCTCCTCGAGGAGACCGGTGTGCAGGGGCCGGTGATCGACGTGGCGCGCGGGCTCATCGACGCGGCACGCGCCAGGCTAGGCGAGGCGGCCGACTATCTCGAGCCGATCCGGCTCATCGAGGGCCAGGCAGGCGTCGAGATCCGCGGGTGACACCCACTTGCCGCCATGCGGCGCCCCACTCAGTTTCCCCTCTTCCCGTACCGGCGAGCCGATGAGCGACTGGGGAACCACCAACAGGGTGCCCGCCGAGGCCACGCTGGCCGAGGGCATCGTGGTCAAGGGCGATCTGCACGTCCTCGCCCGGGATACCTATCCCCCGGGCCCGGAGACGCCGCTCGAGATGCTCAACCGTCCCGAGGTGTTCTTCGCGCTCACCCTCCCGGACGGCAGTGTGACGTTCATGCCCAAGGCGCAGGTGGCGATCGTCGCCTGCCACGACCAGACGCCGCTCTCCGATCCCGAGCGGATATCCGCGGCCCGGCTCGTGATGCTGGAGGTGGTGCTGCACGGCGGTTCCGAGTACCGCGGCCGGGCCACCTTCGAGCTGCCGGCCAACCGCGGCCGGGCGCTCGACTATGTGAATGCGCCCGGGGGCTTCTTCAGCCTCTGGTCCGACGACGTTACCTGGTATGTCAACAAGGTCCATGTCCGCCTGATTCGCCCCCTCGACTGAGAGTTGCCGTGGCCCGACTCGACCGCCTGATCGAAGTGATGCACGAGCAACGAGCGGAGGCGCTTCAGCTCGTGGTAGGACGGCCTGCCTCGCTGGTCGCCAACGGGGCCAGCCGGGTGCTGACCAAGGAGCCGCTCACCGATCCGCAGATCCTCTCGCTGCTGCGCGAGATCGCCGGGCCCGACGTGGCGGCCAGGGTGGGCGGGAGCGAGCCGCTGGCATTTCTCTATCAATCACCCAGCGGCGAGGTGAGAGTCGAGGTCGCCGCGGGTGAGGGAGGACCGTCGGCCATGGTACGGCCGACCCGGTTGTCGACTGGGGCCGCGGCGGCGGTGGGCCCGAGCGCGGCCGACCTCGCGGCCGCCAAGGCGGAGCTGGAGGGGCTGTTGCGTCTCCTCGTCGACGCCGGGGCCTCCGACCTCCACCTGCGTACCGGCGCGCCGCCGTTGCTCCGGCGCGACGGCGAGCTGGGCCACGAGGACCTCCCGCCGCTCGTCGGCGAGCGCCTCGAGCTGATGCTCCAGAGCATCATGCTCCCGCGGGACATCGTGGAGTACCGCGAGGCGGGCGACGTGGACTGGGCCCACGAAATCGACGGACTGGCCCGATTCCGCTGCAACGCCGGCCGCGACCGCCACGGCCCGATGGCGGTGTTCCGGGTGATTCCCACGACGGTGCGCAGCGCCGACGAGATGGGGTTGAGCCGCGAGGTGCAGAACCTCTGTTACCTCACCAAGGGACTCGTGGTGGTGACGGGGCCGACGGGGTCGGGAAAGAGCACCACGCTCGCGGCGCTGGTCGATCTCATCAACCGCACGCGCACCGATCACATCATCACGATCGAAGACCCGATCGAGTTCGTGCACCAGAGCAAGAAGTGCCTGGTCACCCAGCGCCAGGTGGGGCTGCACACCCGGTCGTTCAAGCAGGCGCTCCGGGCGGCGCTGCGCGAGGATCCCGACATCATCCGGGTCGGCGAGATGCGCGACCTCGAGACGGTCTCCATCGCCATCGAGACGGCCGAAACGGGACACCTCGTCTTCGGCACGCTTCACACCACCACCGCCTTCTCGACCATCGACCGAATCATCGACCAGTTCCCGGCCGACCGGCAGTCGCAGGTGCGGGTGATGCTCTCGGAATCGCTCCGCGGCGTCATCGCGCAGACGCTGTGCCGGAAGAACGGCGGCGGACGCGTGGCCGCGCGCGAGATTCTCCTCTCGATTCCCGCGGTGTCAAACCTGATCCGGGAAGGGAAGACCTTCCAGATTCCCTCGGTGATGCAGACCAATCGCAAGACGGGCATGGTTACGCTCAACGACGCGCTGATGGAGCTGGTGGAGGGCAAGCAGGTGGAGCCCAAGGAAGCGTACATGAAGGCCGTGGAGAAACAGGGCTTCGCGCAGGCGTTGAAGGCGAGGAAGTTCGACACGTCGTTTCTCGGGGAGTGAGACCCGCGCTTCATGACCCCGACCCCGGTCCTGGTCCTCGTCAATCCCCAGGACATCGTCAACATCGCCAGCGCGGTGCGGATCGCGAAGAACTTCGGAATCGAGCGAATGCGCCTGGTGGATCCCGAGGTGTTCGATCCCTATCGCATCGAGGGGATCGCGCACAACACCGCGGATTTCGTGGCGCGGATCGAGATCGTGCCGACGCTCGCGGAGGCGGTGGCCGATTGCGTGCAGGTGGCGGTGCTCACCGGACGTGAGCGCGCCGCCAAGCGGCGGACACTCAGGCCCCGCGAGGCGGCAGCCGATCTGGTTGCCGCGGCCCGCGATGGCCCGGTCGCAATCGTCGCGGGCCGCGAGGACAGCGGGCTCACCAACGCCGAGCTCGACCTCTGCGGGCTGGTGGTGACGATCGCGACCGATCCGCGCCACTCCTCGCTCAACCTGGCGCAGGCGGTGGCGATCATGGCCTACGAATGCTGGAACGCCGCCGGAGGCGAGCAGCAGCCGCTCAAGGCTCCCCGGAAGCAGGCCGATCCCGCCACATCGGCGCAGCTGGAGTCGCTCTTCACCGACTGGCAGCAGGCGCTCTGGGCTATCGATTTCTTCAAGACCCGGCAGTCGGAGAGTGTGATGCGCTCCTTTCGCGAGATCGTCCACCGTGCGGAGCTCGATGGTCGCGAGGCGTCGCTGGTGCGGGCCATGGGCATCGAGGTGGTGCGCTACCTCGACCGCACCCGCGCCGGATGAGCCGCAACCGCTCCAACGCCTACTGGGCGGGCAACCGGTACGGCGACGCCGCGGTGGAGCCGGTCCCCGCGGCGCCGCTCAAGGATCTGCCGGCCCAGGTCGCCGCAAGATTTCGCACGCTTCGCACCGGGCTCCTCGCGCTGGATGAGGTCGCCGAAAATGTCCGCTACATGGGCACGAGCTGGCGGTGGGCATGGGAGTACGGAGTGGGCAACCGGAAGCTCTGCTGGATTCACTTCGTGGCAAACCAGATGTCGGTGACGTTCACCCTGGGCGAGGGAGAGGAGGATCGGCTCCGCCGCGCCGGCCGCATGGCCGTTGCCATCGCCCGCTCGATCGAAGAGGGACAGAAAACCGGGCCGGTCAAGTGGTGCTGGCTCGATCTCGAGGACAAGCGCGCGGTCGAGGCGTTCGTGCGCGTGGCCGCGCGCAAGGCGGAGTGGCTCATGGAGCGTCCGCGTCCGCAGCGCTCCCCCCGCGCCAAGCCCCGCCGGGCGGCGGAGGACGACGTTTGAATGCGACAGAAGTAGTCGGAATAGGCGTGATTTCGGGCTGTGTAATCGGGTTGTGTAATCAGAAGCGCCGACATAACTTGGCGGCAAGTGAATGATTTCACGAGCACTCGGTGGAACATCACCGTCAGCGGCGGCCGGAATCCGCGGTCGCCTCTCTCCTAAAGCGTGAGATCGACAATGCGTACGTTGGCTATCGTGCTCGGCGGCGTGGGTGCCGGCGGACTCGTGGCGCTCCTCGCGCTCGGAGGAAGCCGTTCGCTGGCTCAGAGTACCCAGCCCGCCGCCGACTCGGTTCACGCGGCGGTCATCAGCGACACAGGATCGCTCAACGGTCCCCGCCAGCCGATCTTCTTCCGCCACGACATCCACGCCGGCCAGTTCAAGATGCAGTGCCAGTACTGCCACTACTCGGTGGCGGTCTCGTCGGAGCCCGGAATCCCCTCGATTCAAACCTGCATGGGGTGCCACCTCGTGATCGCGGGGAGCGACAGCTCCTCGAAGACCGAGATCAAGAAGGTGCGCCAGGCGTGGAACGACAAGAAGCCGGTGGAATGGGTTCGGGTGCACTACCTTGCCCGCCACGCGCACTTCCCGCATCAGCGACACATCAAGGCGCTCGGCCCCAACGCCTGCACCACCTGCCACGGCGACGTGACGCACATGCCCCAGGTGTTCAAGGTGAACAACGTCAACAATATGGGTTTCTGCATCACGTGCCACGTCGAGCGCAAGGTCTCGAGGGATTGTTCGGTGTGTCACTACTGAGGAATACGAATGTCTGACGATTCTTCGTCACTCGACCGCCGCAAATTCCTCACCGTCCTCGGTGCAGCCGGCGGCGGAGCGCTCGCGTTGAGCGGCTGCTCCACCAGCCATGTCGAAAAGCTGGTGCCGTACCTGGTGCAGTCGGAGGATCAGATCCCCGGCGTCGCCACCTGGTACGCGAGCACCTGCACCGAGTGCTCCACCGGCTGCGGCGTCCACGTCCGCACCCGCGAGGGCCGCGCCGTCAAGCTGGAGGGCAATCCCGAGCATCCGGTGAACAGGGGCAAGCTCTGCTCCCGAGGGCAGGCGGCACTTCAGGGCCTCTACAATCCGGGCCGGATCCAGGGGCCCATGGCGCGCAACGCCGATGGGACCTTCAAGGCCATCACCTGGGACGATGCCATCGGCCGGCTGGCGGCAAAGGTCGGCGGCGGCAAGGTGGCGGTGATCTCGGGCGCCGGCCGTGGCACCTTCTCCGATCTGCTGTCGGAGTGGACCGCGGCGCTGGGCGGGCGCGTGGTGCGCTGGGAGCCTTTCGGCAACGAGCCGCTCCGCGCGGCCAACAAGCGGGTGTTCGGCACCTCCCAGATCCAGTCGCACGATTTCGCCGGCGCAAAGTACATCGTCTCCTTCGGCGCCGACTTCCTCGACACCTGGCTCTCGCCGGTCGAGAACCAGCGCGGCTTTGCCGAGTCGCACGGCTTTGCCAACGGCGACGTGGCCAAGTTCGTCTACGCCGGCCCCCGGATGGACCTGACCGGCCTCAACGCCGACCAATGGCTCTCGGTCAAGCCCGGTACCGAGGCGGCGCTGGCGCTGGCGATGGCCTCGGTGGTGGCCGCCGAGCTCGGCCGGCCGCTTCCGTCCGCCTACACTCCCGCGGACGCGGCGAAGGAAACCGGCATCCCGGCCGAGCGGATCGAGAAGATCGCGAAAGAGTTCGCGGCGGCGCAGCCGAGCCTGGCGGTGGCGGGCGGCATCGGCGCGCAGCATGCCGGCGCCACCGAGCTCTGCGCCGCAGTGAACATCCTCAACCTCCTCGCCGGCAACATTGGCAAGACGGTCAACTTCGCGGCCGACCTCGACTCAGGCGACGGCTACGCGGCGCTCAATGACCTCGCCGTGGCGATGGAGGGCGGGCAGGTCGGCGTGCTGCTGGTGCACGAGGCCAATCCGGTCTATGCCCTTCCGAAGGCGTCGGGCTTCGCCGACCAGATCAATAAGGTGCCGTTCAAGGTCTCGACGTCCTTGTTTCTCGACGAGACCGCGTCGATGTGCGATCTCCTGCTGCCAGGGCATCACGCCCTCGAGCGGTGGGACGATGCGGTGCCGCGGGCCGGAGTGCGCGGGCTGATGCAGCCGGTCATGGAGCCGGTGTTCAACACGATGGCCACCGGCGACGTGCTGCTCAAGGTGTCTCAGAAGGCCGGCGGTGCCCTGGCCAAATTCAACGCCACGACTTACCAGGGGTACCTCCGGAGCCGGTGGGATGCACTCGCCGCTCAGCAGGGGGAGAAGGACACCGAGAGCTTCTGGCGGTCGGCGTTGCAGCGCGGCGGGGCTTACCAGGAAGTGCCCGTGGCGGCGCCGCCGGCCGGGTTCGCCATGGCCGCGCCGCTCGCCTATTCGCCCCCCGTCTTCGAAGGCAGCGGCGACTTCGTGCTGGTCGCCTATCCGCATTCGCTGCTCCACGACGGCCGCGGTGCCAACAAGCCGTGGCTGCTCGAGAACGCCGATCCCGTCACCAAGATCACCTGGCATTCGTGGGTGGAGATCGGCCTGGAAGCCGCGAAGAAGCTCGACGTGCGCGACGGCGAGATCCTCAAGCTCACCACCACCCACGGGAGCCTCGAGCTGCCGGCCCACGTCTACCCCGGCATCAGCGCCGACGTGGTGGCCATTCCTCTCGGCCTGGGCCACACCGCCTACGGGGCGTTCGCACAGGGTCGCGGGGTGAACGCGCTCGACCTCCTCGGCGCTCCCAAGGGCGACTTCCTGCCCTACCTCTCCACCCGCGTCGCGGTCACCAGGACCGGCGGCTACCGGAAGCTCGCCAGCGTGGCCGGCGTGCCCCGCCAGCTGGGCCGCGGAATCGCCGAGGCAATGCCGCTGCCGGCTGCGAAGAAGGGGCTCACGATCAAGGAGGCGTACCTCGAGGAAGGGCACCCCGATCACGAGCTCAACACGCCGCTGGAGGTGGCGGCACTCAAGGGGTGGAGCGAGGAGCAGCACAAGGCCACGGAGTACGGCAACTATGCCGGCGACCATCCGCGGTGGGGCATGTCGATCGATCTTTCGCGCTGCACCGGATGCCAGGCGTGCGTGACCGCCTGCTACGCCGAGAACAACATCCCCACGGTGGGCGAGTCGGAAATATTGCGCGGCAGGGAGTTGACCTGGATGCGCATCGAGCGCTACTGGGAAGGCGGGGAGGAGCCCGGCCAGCCGGTGTCGGCGCGGTTTCTCCCGATGCTCTGCCAGCACTGCGGCAACGCGCCATGCGAACCGGTGTGTCCGGTGTACGCGGCGTACCATACGCCCGACGGCCTCAACGGCCAGGTGTACAACCGCTGCGTGGGCACCCGTTACTGCGCCAACAACTGCCCCTACAAGGTGCGGTACTTCAACTGGTACAAGTACAACGACATGGCGTGGCCCGAGCCGCTGAACCTCCAGCTCAACCCCGACGTGACGGTGCGGGCCCGCGGCGTGATGGAGAAGTGCACCTTCTGCATCCAGCGAATTCGCGGCGCCCAGAACCAGGCCCGCCTCGAGGACCGGCCCATTCTCGATGGCGAGTTCACGACCGCCTGCGCCCAGGCCTGTCCCTCCGACGCGATCGTGTTCGGTGATGCCAACGATCCGAAGAGCCGGGTCACGGCGCAGAAGCAGAGCCCCCGCGGCTATCACGTGCTCGAGGAGATCAACGTGCGTCCGGCGATTACCTATCTCGCCAAAGTCACTCATCCGGCGGAGGGGTGACGATGGCTGCCGTGACGCACCCCGCCGCTCCGGCGCTGAAGATGACCCAGACCCAGGCCGACGTCACCCGCGACGTCGTCGCCACACTGGGCCCCGCCAGCCGCGGCTATGTGCTGCTGCTCTTCTCGGCGGTGAGCCTCTTCCTCGTGGGGCTCGGCACCTTCGGCATCCTGGTCAAGGACGGCCTGGGCCACGCCGGCTACAACCCGCCGATCTTCTGGAGCGTGTACATCACCACCTTCGTCTTCTGGGTGGGCATCGGACACGCCGGCACGCTGATCTCGGCCATTCTCTTCCTGTTCCGCTCGCCGTGGCGCACGGCGGTCTACCGTTCGACCGAGGCCATGACGGTGTTCGCGGTCATGACCGCGGGCCTCTTCCCGATCATTCACATCGGGCGGCAGTGGATCTTCTACTGGCTGTTGCCCTATCCGAACCAGCGGTTTCTCTGGCCCAATTTCAAGTCGCCGCTCATCTGGGACGTCTTCGCCATTTCGACGTACCTCACGGTGAGCACCACCTTCCTCGTCTTCGGCCTCATCCCCGACGTCGCCGCGGTTCGCGACAAGGTGACGGGGTGGCGGAAGGCGGTGTACGGGATGGCGGCGGTGGGATGGAAGGGCACCGACAACCAGTGGCGCCACTACTCCCGGGCCTATCTGTATCTGGCCGCGCTGGCCACGCCCCTGGTGCTCTCGGTGCACTCGGTGGTGTCGTGGGACTTCGCGGTGTCGATCGTGCCGGGATGGCATGGGACCATCTTCGCGCCGTACTTCGTGGCCGGCGCCATCTATTCCGGCATCGGCATGGTGCTGACGCTGATCATTCCGCTCCGGCGGGCGCTCAAGATCGAGCACATGATCACCGAGTACCACTTCGACAACCTGGCCAAGCTGACGCTGCTCACCGGGTCGATTCTGTTCTACGCCTACATGATGGAATATTTCGTCGCCTGGTACAGCGGGAACACCTTCGAGCAGACCACCTTCTTCCGCCGGGCCTTCGGGCCGATGTGGTGGGCCGGGTGGACGATGATCATCTGCAACGCCTTCGTCTCCCAGCTCCTCTGGTTCCGTAAGATCCGCACCAATCTCACGGCGCTCTTCGTGATCTCGATCTTCATCAACATCGGGATGTGGTTCGAGCGGT
>JBOHSC010000062.1:0-5051 GCA_050733115.1 Gemmatimonadales bacterium | reverse complement strand
ACGTAGATCCGGCGGTCCAGTGAGATCTCCGTCCCGAGCTTCGAGGCCCGCCCCTCTGCTGCCTCGGCGGTGGCGCGCATGGCCGAGTCGGGGTGGACCGCGGCAATCAGGTGCGCCTCATTGGAGGCGCCGTCGATGTCGCGCTGGATGTCGTCGTAAAGGACCAGCGTGTTCGCGATGGTTCGGGGAGCCGCGGCGGCCACCAGACGGTCGCGCGTCTTCCGCGCATGCGCCAGACGCAGATCGACGACCTTCGAGAAGGCGTCCGCCGTCGGGTGTCCGGCCCAGAACGGGGCGCTCGGGGTCCGCTGGCCGGTGTCGCCTGTCTGTCTGGGCACGAGCAGAATCAGTGAAGCGGTCAGATAAAGCAGCATGGGCTACCTGAGGATCGGTCGCGAACGCATCCCGCCAACGACGCCGTCGGCTTCACAATGGGCGCCGCGCGCGCTGTAGACTACGCAGAACACCCCATCGGAGTGCCACCGCTCGTACCACCTGCTCATGACGCCCCGATCCTGCGCGGAGAAGCGCGTCGATGGGAGGGAGTCGGTGTACATGGCGACGTGAGTGTGAACCGTCCCCGCCCACTCCGGCGGCCCGCACTGCTCGACCGACGACTCGGAGCCGATTCCCATTGAATCCGCCTCCACTGGCTCCAGGGCGAGGATCCGGCTCACGAAGACGGTGTCGTTCCGCACCGTGGCGGCGAGGCAGGCCACCCGCTCCTCTTTGCTGGCGAAGCTCGACTCCCAGAGCGCCGCGAGGGCGCTCCCCGCCTCGCGGGCGAATCGGAACGCCGGTGGCGCGCCGCGCGCCGCCGAATCCGATTGCGCCAGAGACTGATGCGTCAGCGCGCCCAGGGCAAGGAGGATGGTTGCGAGCCTTCGCATCGGATCGTCAGTATGCCGTGCTCGGGAAGATCACACTCCCGGAGGGGCCATCGAGCTCGCAATGAATGCTCGACTCGCCGAAGAGCAGACAGAAGGTGCCCTGGAAACGCCAGCGCTGTCCCCAGGTGAGCATGACACCGCGATCGGCGCCCGAAAAGTTCGAATAGGGGCGGTGGCCGTCATAGAGCGCGATGTGAGTATGCACCGTCCCCTGCCACGCCGGAGGTCCGCACATCGCCAGCGAGGCTTCGGCCCCGACCGCGAGCGAATCCACCGCGCGTACCTCGAGGGGCAGCACGCGCGTGATCCGTACTGTGTCGCCCTCGATGGCGCTCGCCAGGCACGCCACCCGCTCCGCCTTCGCCGCCACGCTCGCGGCCCAGAGCCGGTGCAACTCGGCGAGCGCGTCCGGCGCGATCCGGAATGTGCTTGGCGGCTCGCGCGTGAATGCGAGTGCCGCGGCCACGAGCGGGAGGACCAGCAGGCGGTTCACGGCGCCTGGCCGATGGCCACTCCCCAGGGCAGCTTCCCGACCGGAATCTTCTTCGTGACCGTCAAGCTGCGCGTATCGACCACGCTCACGTCGTTCGACGGGCCGTTGGCGGTGTAGAGCCGTCCACCGTCGGGAGTGAGCGCGATACCCCAGGGGCGCTGGCCGACGGGCACCGACGCCGTGACCGAGTCGGTGGCCGGATCGATCACCGATACCGTGCCTCCGCGCCCGTTCGAGACGTAGACCGATTTGCCGTCGGGCGAGACCACGACGTCCATCGGTTTCGAGTCCTTCGGCATCGTGATGACCTTGAGTTTCTTGCGGGACGCGACATCGAGCACCCAGACGGTGCCGTCTACCTCGGAGCCGACGTAGGCGCGCCTGCCATCGGGTGTGAAGTCGAGCGACCGAGGGCGCCGGCCGACCTCGATGGTGCCGACGATCCTTCCGGTCTTCGTATCCAGCAGCGTCACATTGTGCGCGGTCTCTCCCGTCACCCAGACGACGGCGCCGTCGGGCTGCACGCGCACGCCCTCCGGCTCCTGGCCCACCTTCACGGTCGAGCGGACCTGGCCCGTGGCCACGTCGACGACGGTGGCGACGCCTGCGTCCTCGTTCGAGATGAAGATGGTCGATCCGTCCTTGCTGATGTCGAAGTTCTCGGGATCGGAGCCTCCGGGCAGCACGCGCATCACCTTCCGGCTGGCCGCGTCGACCACGGCGATGCCGTCCTTTGTCTTGTCCGCCTTGAGCTTCTCGCATTCCGCATCGGGCATCGTCGGAGGGCAGCGGGGTGATCCGCTGAGCGCCACGAAGATCGTCCTGCCGTCGGGGGTCAGCCGCACACCGCGCGGACGAGTGCCGACCGGGATCGTGGCGATGACCGAGTCGGAGCGCGTGTCGATGATGCTCAGCTCCTCGGAGCCTTCGTTGGTGACGTATGCGATCAGCCCGGTAGCCGCAACGGGAGCGGTGGACGAATCGGTGGCGCCGGCGGCGGGGGGCGGGGCGGAGTCACCAGGCCGGCATGCGGCGAGAAGGAGAAGTGTGGTCAGGGTGACTGGTAAAGCGTATCGGTCATTTCGCATCGAAAATCGCCTTGTCCTTGTTGCGGGCTTCGTCGAGCCCCTGCATCCGGGCGACACCGGTTGCGCCGGTGAAGTCGGCGCCGTCGAGATCGGCCTTGGCCACCTTGGCGCCGTTGACGTCCGCCTTGGTGAGGTCGGCCTGAACGAGCTCTGAGTTTTCGAGATTGGCGCCGATGAGCTTGGCGCCGGTGAGAATGGCGTGCGAGAAATCGGCCTTGAAAAGGTTGGCGCCGGTCATATCCGCGCCCGAAAGGTTGGCGCCGACGAATGCCGCGCGCATCACACCCATCGACTGATTGCCTGGGTCCGCGCCGGCATTGGCCTTCTGGAGGATGGCGCCCGAAAGATTGGCCGACCGCAGGTAGCCGATGATGCGGGCGCCGGAGAGATTGGCGCCCCGAAGATCGGCGGCCTCGAGGATCGTGGCGAAGAGGCTGGCTCCTTCGAGATTGGCGCGATCGAGCTTGGCCCGGCGCAGGACCGTGCCGTCGAGGTTGGCGCGGGAAAGATCGGCACCGGTCAGAACCGCGTCGGTGAGGTCGGTCGCGAAGAGGTCGGCGCCGGCCATCCTGGCATCGGTGAATCGCGAGCCGGTGAGGTTGGCGCGCTTGAAGTCCAGACCCGAGAGGTCGAGCCCGCTGAGATCGACGTTGGAGAGGTCGGGGGTGCCGCTCGTCTCACTTGCCAGCCGGGCCTTGAGTCCCTCGAGGTCGAGCTTGACGGCCGGTGTGTCGACCGCCGCCGCCGGCGGGGCCATGGCCGCTCCTCGACCGGCCGCGGGTGCCGCCGTGGCGAGGAGCGCGATTGTGAGGAGGGGTATCACCCTTCCCGTTTCACTGCCGGTCGGCCAGGTGCCATCTTCGCATCGCTCCGGGCCTTCACATAGCTGTAGATCTCGTCGATCGTCCCCATTTCCATGCCGAGCGCGCACCATGACGGCATACCCTTTTCGGGCCGGCCGGCGCAGACGGTCTGGATGAACAGCTCCTTTGTGTTGATCGGACCGTCGGGCTTGAGCGAGATGATGAGGTGCGGCGCGAACGACGTGCCCAGCACATCCTCGCCGTGGCAGCGGGCGCAGTTGAGATTGAACTGCTTCCAGCCGTCGTAGACCGCCTGGGGAACGGTATCTCGGGGGGCCTGATGATACTGATCCCGGAGTTCCTGTGCCTTGGCCTCGGAGGTAAAGAGGCACAACCCCAGTATCATAGCGAGAGTTCGCGCAGTTCTATCCATGCTTCGGAGAGGGACCTTTCCACATGAGTGGCGGGCGAGGAATACTCGGTGACCGTTACTACTTGGCTGCTCGTCCGGAATCATCGGGAATCTTAGACGGCGGGGACGCCGTTGCCTTGCCTTTCTCACCCTCGGGAGCCTCGGTTGTAATGGGGAAGAGAGGAACCCCATACTGCTTCAGTATGGCTTGGATCTCGGGCGCCCTGCGATCGAGCAACGTCTGAAGGCTGTCGCGGAACACACGGTCCTGGCGTCGTACCGCCATTCCAATGTTGTACCGCATGGGATAGCCGCTTGCCGAGTCCACCTCGACTGCGATCGGCGTGAGCACCAGCGGTACCGGCGACTTCTTCACGAAGTAGCCAGCCATCGGGCCCCATACGATCGCCAGATCCACGTCCTCTTTCGCGACTCCATTAATAATGTCCTCGGGCCGGGTGTTTTCGTCATACGAGGTGTTGTAGCCCCTGAGATTGCCGATCACGCCGTATCTGTGGAGCGCCATTTCCGGTGGGGAGTGCTCTCCGTCCGAGGAGACGAACAGATTGACCCCGATCCGGAGCTTCTTGAGCCGGGGGTCGGCGAGCGAGTTGATGTCCTCTAGGTCGCTGCCTTTCCGGGTTAGGAACATGTAGCCCGACCGGTAGTACGGCTTGGTGGAGCCCGCCATGTCGAGCCCAGCCGGCGATTCGATCGCGACGTCGCAATACGTACCGTTCAACATGCGAAAATAGCCCCGGCGGATCGGCCACCACACATATTCGAGTTTCGAGTTCCAAGACCTGGCGATCAACTCGGCGATCTTGTTCTCGTAGCCCTCACCCTTTTGGTTGGAGAAGGGTAGGTTGTCCGCGTCGGCGCAGACGCGCAGAAGTCCGGCCTGGAGAGGGCCGGGGCGCTGGGCGCTGGCGGGTACTGCGGCTACCAGCGTGAATGCTCCCAGGAGCGCCCAGCACCGCCGTTGTGTGACATATCGTAGCATTTTGTTCACCTGCCATCGAATGGGGGCTTGGCGGCCGGGACACAGCCCGATCGTTCCGCCCCGAACGCGCACGGCGCCGGAGCGGACAGCACTCCGGCGCCGTGCTCTTTCGTAATTTAGCCCCAGCGGCCCCGGAGGCTATCCCTCCGGTTCCGCTGGGTCGAGCGGTCCTACTTGGGCATGGTCGCGTTCTTCAGGCCGAACACGGTCATGACCCCACCCTGATTGCTGAACTGCCCAGCGTCGCCGAAGGCGCCGAGCGCGCCGAGACCGGCGGTCGGATCTTCAGCGCCGATGCCGGCGGCTACGCCGATGCCGGCCCAGCCACCGATGCCGGAATAAACGGCAACGTTTTGCTGCCC
>JBOHSC010000061.1:0-3717 GCA_050733115.1 Gemmatimonadales bacterium | reverse complement strand
GCCGAGCTGTGGGTACCCATGGCCGCGGCGAGAATCCCGGCGATCACGAGCCCCGCGAGTCCGGCCGGGAGATGATCGACGACGAACCTGGGGAAGAGCTGGTCGCCGGGCACGCCCTCCGGCGCCTGGCCGGACGCCCAGATCGCCGACCCCACCAGCAGGAAGAGGGTGAACTGCAGTATCACCATGACTCCCGAGCCCACCAGCGCGACCCGGGCGTCGTGAAGCGACCGGGTGGCGAGGAGCCGCTGCACGATCAGATGATCGGTGCCGTGCGACGCCGCGGACAGAAGCGCGCCGCCTACGAGCCCACCCAGCAGTGTGTAGGTGGAGGTGAGGTTGATCGAGGGGTCGATGATCCTGAGCTTGCCCGCGACCGCGGCGGCGACGAAGGCGTTCCCCGCGCCGCCGGCGAGCTTCCACGCGACGAAGAGGGTGGCGACGCCTCCGGCCAGGTACACCGTGAGCTGCATGACGTCGGTCCAGACCACCGCCTTGAAGCCGCCGAACCAGGTATAGACCATCGTCACCACGCCCATCGCGACGATCGCCCATGGAATGCTCCATCCCGTCACCAGCGCGAGCGGAATGGCGCTGGCGAATACCCGCACCGCGTCGCCCATGAAGCGAGAGACGAGGAAGATGACCGAGGTGAGCCGCCGGGTACCGACGCCGAACCGGGACTCGAGCCGGGCATAGGCCGTCTCCTGGGCTCCCCGGAAATATCCGGGCAGCAGCCAGATGGCGACGCCGATCCGGCCGAGGAGATAGCCGAAGGTGAGCTGGAGAAAGGTGAGGTTGCCGCGCGCCCCGATGCCCGGAACCGAGATGACCGTGAGCGCCGACGTTTCGGTGGCGACGATCGACAGCAGGATGGCCAGGGCGGGGAGGTCACGAGCGCCAAGGAAATAGTCGGAGGCACTGCGCTGTCGGCGAGCCACCCAGAGCCCGAGGCCCAGGGTGAAGACGAAGTAGAGGCCGACGACCGTGAGGTCGAGTGAGTGCAGGGGCGGTGTGGGCTAGGGGTTGTCGACCGGGAACGGTGAAATGAGAGCAGGGAGGCGAGAAAAGGGAAGGGAGAGAAGGGAGAACGGAGAAGGGGTGATCCGACGCTCGTCAGATCACCCCGGTGCGCTTCACGGGTCCTTATTCGTCGGTGTTAAGCCGTAAAGCTGCTTCCGCACCCGCAGCCGCCGGTGGCGTTCGGGTTGCTGAACGTAAAGCCCGAGCCCTGCATCGAGCTCACGTAGTCGACGGTGATGCCGGCGAGGTACTGCGCGCTGAAGCCGTCCACGAAGATCCGGACGCCGTTGACCTCGACGACCATGTCGTCGTCCAGCGGCCGCTCCTCGATATTCAGACTGTACTTGAAGCCGGAGCACCCGCCGGGGAGTACGCTGACGCGCAGACCCGCCACTTCGGCCGGCACCTGTTCCTGGGCGATGAACTTCCGCACCTCTTCAGCGGCCCGGTTGGTCAGGGTCAGATCGAATCCCGTGGCCGGGGCCTGCTGGGGGATGCTGGTCATACTCTACTCCTTGCTCGGATGGGCCAATACGTCTGATCAGGAAACTAACTCCTGACGCTCGGCGCTGTCAACGTTCCCTCGAGCGTGGTATCAGCACGCAAGTTACGCTGTATCAACAGGAAAGACCCCGTTGCCACCAGGCTGTAGACCCACCCCCGGGTCTGGCTGCCGATGAGGAATTCTCCCACCCCGAAGACCGCCGAGTAGACCGCCACGACCCCGGAAATCCAGTTGACCCACGCCAGGGACCCCCCCGGAATCCGGTCCGAGCCGAATCCCAGGCGGTTCGCCACCCGCCGCCAACCGGCCCCGCCCGGCCGGACCTTCCGATAGAAGCGGTCGAGCACTTCATCGTCTTCCGGTTTGGTGAGGAAGGTGACACTCACCCACACGGCGGTCGAGACCAGCGTCGTCAGCAGCATCGCGATGGCGTAATCGTTCCTCGAGGTGTTTCCCGCGTCGATTCCCGCGAAATGAAGGCCGATCGACGTGATGAACGAGGCGGCCATCGCGCTGATCTCCGACCAGGCGTTGATTCGCCACCAGTACCACCGGAGAATGAACACGAGGCCGGTGCCGGCGCCGAGTCCGATCAGCAGCTTCCATCCCTGCTCGACGCTCTTGAGATAGGCCATCACGACCAGGGACAGCAGCATCAGTACCACCGTGGCAAGCCGCGACGCGTTGATTCGAGCGCGGTCGCTCGCGCCGGGCTTGATGAAGCGAAGGTAGATGTCGTTCACGAGGTACGAGGCGCCCCAGTTGAGGTGGGTGCCGATCGTGCTCATGTAGGCCGCCGCGAACGTCGCCACGAGCAACCCTTTCATCGGCGAGGGCAGCACGTCCACCATGACCCGCACGTAACCCTCCTCTGGGTTGGCGAGGCCGGGGTAGCGGATGAGCGCCACGAACCCGACCAGAATCCAGGGCCAGGGACGGAGTGCGTAGTGGGCGATGTTGAACCAGAGCGTGGCCAGCAGGCCATGGCGCTCATTTTTTGCGGCCAGAATGCGCTGGGCGACGTAGCCGCCGCCGCCCGGCTCCGCACCCGGATACCACGCCGCCCACCATTGCACCGAGAGGAACACCAGTAGTGTCGAGAGCGGAAGCCATGCCTGATCGAGCGGCGGGATGACACCGAACGCGGCCTCGTGTGAGCCGAAGTGCGCATCCGAAAGTCGGGTGAGCTCGTCGAGGCCGCCGATCGACTTCACCGCGAACCAGGCCAGCGCGATCACGCCGCCCATCTTCACGACAAACTGGAAGGTGTCGGTGACCACCACGCCCCATAGGCCTGCGAAGATGGTGTAACCCGCCGTGATGGCGAAGAGGAGAACCGCGGCCTTCCATGGGTTGATATTGAGCGAAATTTGAAGCACCGTCACCATCGCCCGGGTGACCCAGCCCATGATGATCAGGTTGATCGGGAGCGCGAGATAGAGCGCACGGAACCCGCGGAGCGCCGCCGCGGGTTTGCCCCCATAGCGGAGCTCCGCGAACTCGAGATCGGTGAGCACGCCGGCCCGCCGCCAGAGACGGGCGAAAAAGAAGACGGTGAGAATTCCCGAGATGGCGCCGTTCCACCAGAGCCAGTTGCCGGCGACCCCGTATCGGGCGACGAGGCCCGCCACCACGAGCGGCGTGTCCGCCGAAAAGGTTGTCGCCACCATCGAGGTACCCGCCAGCCACCATGGGAGCGCCCGGCCCGAGACGAAGTACTCGTCGAGTGACTTGCTGGCCTTTCGGGTGTAGGCGAGCCCGATCGCAGCGGAGGCAAGAAAGTAGAGCGCGATGATGAGCCAGTCGGAGAAGGACAGACGCATTGGCGGCCTCGAGGGAGTGAGCCTGCGCTACCGGTCGATCCTGCGCTGCACGCCCCACCCGCGCGGGTAGTCGGGCGGGAGCGAGATCGGCAGCCGACCCGTGATCGGCGCGGCGCCGGCCAGCGCGCGCGCCACCGCCTGCTCGGTGGCCGGATTCGAGCACCAGCCGATCAGGTAGGAGCCCACTTCGGGCAGCTGCGAGATGATGTACGGGTTGCCAAGCGACACCAGGATGGTGGGCCGAGCCCGGGCAGTCGCTCCGATGAGCGCGGCGAACTCGGGATTGAGTCCGACGGTGCCACAGGCTGCGGCAGGCTTCCCGGCGGCCGCGAAGATGGTTACCGGATTCCGCGCGATCGCCACGGC
>JBOHSC010000060.1:0-1558 GCA_050733115.1 Gemmatimonadales bacterium | reverse complement strand
GGCGGCATGCTCACCAACTTCCAGACGCTCAAGAAGCAGATCCGGCGTCTCAGAGAGCTGGAGCAGGGCGCGGCCGACGGCGACTTCGAGAACTATACGAAAAAGGAAAAGCTGCTCTTCGAGCGGGAGCGGGTGAAGCTGAGCCGCAACCTCGAGGGCATCAAGCAGATGGGCCGGCTGCCAGGCGCCCTGTTCATCGTGGACGCGAAGAAGGAAAAGATCGCCGTGGCCGAAGCCAACAAGCTCGGCATTCCGGTGGTCGCCATCGTGGACACCAATGCCGATCCCGACCTGATCACCGTTCCGGTCCCCGGCAACGACGACGCCATCCGATCGGTCTCGCTCATCACCGCGGCGCTCTCGGACGTGATCAAGGAAGCCCGCGCCCAGATGCCGCTCCGCGAAGTCGCGGAAGACCTCGAGGCCGAGACGTACAGCACCGACGCGGGCAGCGAAGGCGACAGCGAGGCCGACCGCAAGCGCCGCCGCCCCCGCCGGAAGCGCCGGCCCAAGCCCGAGGCCATCGCGGCGAGGCTCAAGACCGATGCCGATGGCGTAGCGGTCGAGGCCGCGGCCCCCGCCGCCGGTGGTGAGGGTGGCGCCTAGGCCTGGCGGACGGACAGCCGGAGCATCCGCCGCTCCTGGCCCGTGCGGGCCGTGAGCGGCGGTTTTACTATTCACCCCTGACTGGACCCCGGGTTGGAGACCATGACGAGCGCGACGATTACCTCGAAGGATGTCGGTGAGCTGCGGGCCCGAACCGGCGCCGGCATGATGGACTGCAAGCGTGCGCTGGAGGAAGTGGGCGGCGACCTCGACAAGGCCGCCGAAGTCCTCCGCAAGAAGGGCATCGCAAAGGCGGAGAAGCGGAGCGGCAAGAGTGCGTCTCAGGGCGTGGTGGTGAGCTATCTGCACCACAACGGCCAGGTGGGCGTGTTGCTCGAGCTCAACTGTGAGACCGACTTCGTGGCCCGTACCGACGAGTTTCAGCAGCTCGCGCGCGACCTCGCCCTCCACGTGGCCTCGGCCGATCCGATCGGCGTGAACCCCGAAGACGTCCCCGCCGATCTGCTCGAGAGGGAGCGCCGGATCGCCCAGGAGCAGGTGGCGCAGGAGGGCAAGCCCGAGAATATCCGCGGCAAGATCGTGGACGGGAAGCTCAAGAAGTTCGTGGCCGAACGCACCCTCACGGAACAGCTCTACGTCAAGGACGACAAGAAGACCGTCGGGCAGCTCATCAAGGAGGCTTCAGGCAAGCTGGGTGAGGCGATTGCCGTTCGCCGCTTTGCCCGGTTCAAGATCGGGGAAGCCTGATGCCCCTCGCCTACACCCGCGCCTTGCTCAAACTCTCGGGCGAGGCGTTGGGCGGCGAGAAGGGATCCGGTCTCGACTTCCACAAAGTCGAGGCGTTCGCGGCGGAGATCAAAGCCGTCCATTCGCTGGGCGTTCACCTGGCCCTGGTGGTGGGCGGTGGCAACATCATCCGCGGCGCAACAGCGAGTCGGGAGGGGCTCGATCGAGTCTCCGCCGATTACATGGGCATGCTGGCCACCGTCAT
>JBOHSC010000059.1:0-3742 GCA_050733115.1 Gemmatimonadales bacterium | reverse complement strand
ACACGCTGCCCAGCTGGCCGCTGGCCCAGCCGTTCCGGCTGCTCGCCCACAACGGCGAGATCAACACCCTCTGGGGCAACCGCAACGCCATGACGATGCGGCAGCCCATGCTCTCCTCGCCGGTGTGGGGCGAGAAGATCGAGCGGCTTCGCGAGGTCATCTGGAAGGATGGGAGCGACTCGGCCAGCCTGGACAACGCCATGGAGCTGCTGGTGCGCTCCGGCCGCGAGCCGATCCACGCCTCGATGATGATGATTCCGCAGGCGTGGGAGAAATACGCCGACCTCGATCCCGCCATCAAGGCGTTCTACGAATATCACCAGTGCGTCCTCGAGCCGTGGGACGGCCCGGCGGCGCTCTCGTTCACCGACGGCGTCATCGCCGGTGCGGCGGTGGACCGGAACGGGCTCCGGCCCTGCCGCTACAAGGTGCGTCGCGACGGACTGGTGGTGGCGGGGTCCGAGGTGGGCCTGGTAGACCTCGATCCGCGCGAGGTGGTCGAGTGCGGCAAGGTGGGGCCGGGTGAAGTGCTCGTGGTGGATACCCGCCGCGGCGAGGTGATCAGGAATCTCGACGCCAAGCGCGAGGTGGCGAGCCGCCGGCCCTACGCGCGGTGGGTGGCCCGCTACATGGCGACGCTGGTGCCCGATCCCGCCCGGGTCCCGTCTGCCGAGGCGGGTGACGAGCTGCTCCGCTCGCAGCGGGCCTTCGGCTACGGCTTCGAGGACCTGCGGCTCACCCTCGAGCCAATGGGCGGCACCGGTGCCGATCCGGTGTGGAGCATGGGTGACGACACCCCGATCCCGCCGCTGTCCGCGGTGCCGCAGAGCCTCTACGCCTATTTCCGGCAGCGCTTCGCACAGGTGACCAACCCGCCCATCGATTCGCTGCGCGAAACGATGGTAATGTCGCTCCGGATGCACCTCGGACGGCGGGGCTCCCCGTTGCTCGAGCGGGCGAGCTACGCCCGGATGCTGCGGCTCGAGCATCCGATCCTCCTCCCGGAGGAGATGGCCGCGCTGCGGAACGTCGCCGGCTTCTCGACCGTCACCCTCGATGCGGTGTGGGATGCGTCGAAGGGCGTCGAGGGACTCCGGCCGGCGCTCACGGCGCTCCGGCGCGCCGCCGAGCGGGCCGCCCGCCGCGGCGCCCGCATTCTCGTGATCAGCGACCGCACCGCTGATGAGCGGCACGCCCCCATTCCCATGCTCCTCGCCATCGGCGCCGTGCGGCAGCACCTGGTCCATACCGGCCTGCGCGCGCGCGTGGGCATCGTCGCGGAGGCCGGCGACGCCTTCGACATCCACCACTTCGCCACGCTGATCGGCTACGGCGCAGAGGCGGTCCATCCCTGGCTTGCCCTCGCGACGACCGACGGGCTGTTCGGAGACGAAGCGGAGCACCAGAGCGGCCGGCGGAAGGGACGGGACAACGACGAGCCCGAGGCCCGCCCCTCGCAGGAGGAGGCGCGCCTCTCGTATCGCTCGGCGGCGGAAAAGGGCCTGCTCAAGATCCTCTCGAAGATGGGGATCTCGACGCTCTCCTCGTACTGCGGCGCGCAGATCTTCGAGGTGCTGGGGCTCGGCCACGAGGTGATCTCGACCTGCTTCAGCGGCACCGCTTCGCCCATCGGCGGAATCGGCTTCGAGGAGATCGCGGAAGACGTCCTCGCGCGGCATCGCGCCGCATATCCCGGAGACGAGATGGCCGCGGCCGCCCTTCCCGACCATGGCCGGGTGCGCTTCCGGAAGGAAGGCGAGGACCATGGCTGGGCGCCGCCGGTGGTGGTCGCGCTGCAGCAGGCGGTGAAGTCCGGAGCCCAGGAGGCGTACGGCGGCTTTCTGGTGAAGAGCGGCTCACGGAGGCCGGCCGGGCCGCGCGATCTGCTCGACGTCCGGAAGTCCGACCCGGTACCTCTCGAGGAGGTGGAGCCTGCCGAGACCATCCGCCGCCGCTTCATCTCGTCGGCGATGTCGCTGGGCGCACTCTCGCCCGAGGCGCATGCGACGCTGTCGGTCGCCATGAACCGGATCGGCGCCCGCTCCAACTCGGGAGAAGGCGGCGAGGACCCGCGCCACTATCACGGCTTCGAGAACGGCGACCGCGCCGACAACCGCATCAAGCAGGTGGCGTCGGCGCGGTTCGGAGTCACCACCGAGTATCTCGCCCGCGCCGAGGAGCTGGAGATCAAGATCGTCCAGGGCGCTAAGCCCGGCGAAGGAGGCCAGCTCCCGGCGCACAAGGTCACGGCGCTGATCGCCAGGCTGCGCCATGCGGTCACCGGCATCCAGCTCATTTCACCGCCACCGCACCACGACATCTATTCGATCGAGGATCTGGCGCAGCTCATCCACGATCTCAAGACGGTCAATCCGCGGGCCCGTGTTGGCGTGAAGCTCGTCGCGGAGACCGGTGTGGGTACGGTGGCCGCCGGGGTGGCCAAGGCGTACGCCGACTACGTGCTGATCGCCGGCCACAACGGAGGCACCGGCGCCTCGCCGCTCAGCTCGATCAAGCATGCCGGATCGCCCTGGGAGCTGGGGCTGGCGGAGGCGCAGGCGACCCTGGTGCGGAACGGACTGCGCCACCGGATCGAGGTCCGCACCGACGGCGGCCTCAAGACCGGGCGCGACGTCGTCATCGCGGCGCTGCTCGGCGCCGAGAGCTACGGCTTCGGCACGGCGCCGCTCGTGGCCATGGGTTGCGCGATGGCGCGCCAGTGCCATATCAACACCTGCCCCACCGGCATCGCGACCCAGCGCGAGGACCTGCGCGCCAAGTTCAAGGGAACGCCCGAGCAGGTGATCGGCTACTTCACCCTGCTCGCCGAGGAAGTCCGGCAGATCCTCGCCAGCATGGGGGTGCGGACGCTCGACGAGATCATCGGACACAACGAGCTCCTCGAGCGCATCGAGCGGCCGGAGGTGCCACGCGCCCAGATGCTCGACCTGTCGGTGCTGATGACGCCGGCGGACTCCTCGGTGCATCCGGGGCAGGCGCTCCGCCGCACCGTGGAGCGGAACGACCGGCCGGGGGTGGTCTCCCTCGACAGCGAGATCCTCGCCGATCTCGAGCCCTATCTCGAGAGCGGGCTTCCCTTCTCCAGCAGCTATCCGATCTACAACCACCATCTGGCGGTGGGCGCGCGCATCGCCGGCGCCATCGCCGAGCGGCATGGCGACGCTGGACTCCCCCCAGGCTCGGTGCGCCTCCGCTTCACCGGCACCGCCGGGCAGAGCTTCGGGGCGTTCACCTGCCGCGGCATGCATCTCGAGCTGGAGGGCGAGGCGAACGACTACGTCGGCAAGGGGCTGAGCGGCGGCGAGATCACGGTGCGGCCGTTCCGGCGCGCCGCGTACGCCCACGTGTCTCACCAGCACCTGATCGTGGGCAACACGATTCTCTACGGCGCCACCGCCGGCAAGCTCTTCGCGGCCGGCCAGGCGGGCGACCGCTTCGCGGTGCGCAACTCGGGCGCCGTGGCGGTGATCGAAGGCGCCGGCAATCACTGCTGCGAGTACATGACCGGGGGGATCGTGGTCGTGCTCGGCCGCGCGGGACGCAACTTCGGCGCGGGAATGTCGAACGGCGTGGCGTACGTGCTCGACGAGTCGGGAAGCCTCGAGAGCCGGGTAAATCAGGACATGGTCGAGGTCACCGCGCTCGACGAGCAGGACGCGGAGCTGCTGCAGCGGCTCGTTCGGGAGCACGAGGAAAAGACGGTAAGTCCGCGTGCCAGGAC
>JBOHSC010000058.1:0-11874 GCA_050733115.1 Gemmatimonadales bacterium | reverse complement strand
GATGTACTCCGCGCAGGTGACCTTGAACCGGTTGCTGAAGTAGGCCAACTCCTTGTGGTAGCAGGCCATTTCCTTGCCGCGGAACGGCTGACTCTGCTGGAGCCAGCCGCCGAGCCGGTCGAGCAGCGGCTTGCCCTGGTAGTTCTTTTGTCCCAGGAAGTCGTACAGCTTGTCGGTGTTGAGCAGGTCGTACGCCACCGGAGCGGTGAGGATGCCCACCAGCTCGGGTCCCATGGTGGCTTCGAGGACCCGCTTCTCGAAGTCCTGCTCCCGTTGGGCGAAATACGCCGCGTCCTCGGGGGAGACCCGTTGCAGCCCGGTCAGGATGTTGCGGGCGATGATGATGCCGTTCACCGGGTCGGTGTGGATGTGCGGATTGCCGTCGGCGTGGATATCACCTTCCGATCGGCTGAGCGAGGTCGGCACCTCGAGAAGGTGAATGCCGGTGTAGGCCGTGACGTAGCCGGGGCCGCCTTCGGAGACCTTGCGATTGCCGGCGCGGTCGAGCAGTGGCGGCACCCACAGCTCCAGGTCGAGCCCGGTGGTGACGAAGAGGTCGGCGTTCCGGAGCACCGCTACGAAGCTGGGCTTCGGCTGCACGAAGTGGGGATCTTCGTCGCCCTGGGCGATGGAAGTGACGGTGCCCTTGTCTCCGACGATTTCCCGGGCGATGGCCCCATACGTGGTGAGGCTGGTGACGATCTTGAGCGGCGGCGCCGCGGCGGCCGCCGGGGTGCCGCCGAGTGTCATGAGAGAGAGCAGTGCTGCGATGATCATCCGAGTCCCTTCCATGTGATCAGTAAGTCTCGTGCTTGTGGGGGCCCATGGCCCAGACGGCCTGAAGGGTCAGCGTGTTCCGGGTGCCTTCGAGATCGCTATTGGTGTGCGCGCCTTCCAGGCGGAGGAAGACGAACTCGCTCTCCCACCACGTAACCGACGGCGTGAGCGCCCATTCGGTGTCGTCGATGCCGCGCGGCGACTCGACCCAATCGTATCGGGTGCCCAGGACCCAGCGGCGGCTCAATTTCGCGTTCAGGTCCACGAACGTTCCGTACCGGTTCGTCGTCGTCCCCAGCTCGGTGGCGTGAAGCCGGTACCCTTCGGCGCGAAGCGTGATCTCGCGACGGGTGCCCGCCTCGGGAGGCCGGTAGGTGAGACGAAAATCGAGGCCGAGGAGCCGGCTCCTCAGGTCTTGGTCGTCGTTGTTGCCGCCGGTGCCGGTGAAGCCAAGCTGGGCGTAGGTCGAGCGGTTGAGCTGCCAGAAATTCTGGAGCCGGAAGAGCAGGGTGGGCTGATGCCCTCCGGCGTAGAGCGCATCGCTCTCGGCGGTGGTGCCCTGAAGCCAGACTTCGTGGGTCCCACCGAGAATCGAGACGGGAAGTGTGGTGTAAAGCGAGAGGCCGACGCCGGTGAGCCCTTCCGGCGAGAGGAATCGCTGGTAGACCAGCGGATACTCCGTCTCGGGCAGCCCGTGCAGGTGCCAGCGGTTCAGATCGCCGAGCTGCTGGCGGAACTTGCCCACGTCCACCCGGAGCCGACCGGGAAGGCCGGTCCAGTAGATGTAGCCCTCCTCGACGCTGACGTCTCCGTCCTCGAAGGAGAGGAAGATCTTCGTGTTCGAGTACGGATCGAGCGATGATTGGAGTCCCACCTCGAACTCGCGCGCCACGCCGTTGTCGGTCTGGCGCCCGTCGCGGGCCACGATTCGAACGTCACCGGTGGCGCTGATCTCGGGATTGAGGACGGAGGCGTTCCGCTGGCGGCCGACGAATTCCGTCCTCGGCGCCGGGGTGGTGTCCTTCGGCGCGGCAGGGGCCGATGGGCTCGGCGCCGGCGATCCAGCCGCGGCGGCGGCCGCGGCACGAAGGGAGGCCAGGTCATCGGTGGTATCGGGCTGGGCGGCCGCGGCCGCCGGCGTGGCTGCGGTTGTCGGGCAGCGAGAGCCTCGCACCGCTTCGAGCCGGCGGCTCAGCTCGCCGAGCGCGGCAACGAGACTATCGCCTCTTGGGCTCCCCCCGCGGGCGGGCAGGGCGACGGCCGGACCGCTGGGGCAGCTTCCGTTTTCGAGCGAATCGAGGCGGGCGGTAAAGGCGGCCACTGCCCGCCCGAGAGAGTCGGACGCCGCTGCCTGAGGGACCTGCGCTGTTGCGGTGGACGCCGCCCCCAGCCATGCGGTGGCGAGGAGCCAGGCCGTGCGTGCACGGACGAGCATGGGGGTCTCCGAATCGTGAAGGGCATGCGCCCGTGGCGGGCGCGCAACCGGTCAGACGATTCGAAGCGTCGGAGGGGCTCTGGAGCTGGCTAGCCGGCGGGCGGTTGAGTACGGGATCCGCGCGTCGGGGGAGAGAAGGACTTCGTGAACGATTCCGAAGAGGTCGGCCGGCACCGATACCGTCGGCGGGGTGCAGGGCGGGAAGATGGCTGCCTGGCAGAAGCCGCAGGTTGCCTCGTTGTGAACAGGAATCGGAAGCGACTGGCGGGGTGCACTGATCGACGGGCCGACCTGGGGCGATATGGCCGCCATGTCCACGGGCTGCGCGCCCACGCCTGCGGCCCATCCCAGAGTAGCCGGGAGCAGCAGGAAGAGCAGGCGGAGGAAGCGCCCTGGAAGCATCGGTTTAAGGGTAGCTCCCCCGGCGCCCGGAGGAAAGCTTCAGGCGATCTCGGCGGCGACTCATCCCGCGGGGTCCTCCGGGAGGAGCTCCCGGAATTCCGTCTCCCCGGTGGCCAGCATCCGGCGGAGGTAGGGTAGGCACCGGCCGCACTTGACCCCGCAACCGGTTTCCCGGCCGATCTCTGCGAGCGCCCACCCTCCAGCGCGTGCGCGGGGCAGCAGGCTCGCGAAAGGCGTTGCCTGGCAGACACACATCGTTATCCGTATGCCGGAGATGGGGATGGGGCCAAGCCTCCGGGCCCTTACGATCTATGGATTAGTGGGCCGGACGTCGAGCTCGCTCACCAGCGCCCGGGCGGGGAGGAGCAACGCGTTGAGGATAGTATCGGCAACATCGTCCGGACGGAGAATCCGGTTCGGATCGGCGCGGAGCATCGGCTGGTCCCGGAGCAACGGCGTATCCACCGAGCCGGGGCAGATGGTGATCACACGAACGTTGTCCTTCCTTACCTCGAGCATGAGCGAGCGGCTGAAACCGAGGACGGCGTGCTTGGAGGCGGTGTAGGCCGTGCCGCCGGGAAAGCCGTTCCGCCCGGCCAGGCTCGAAACATTGACGATGTCTCCCTGCCGTCGGCGGCGCATGGCCGGCAGCACCGCGCGGGTCATGAGGAAGAGACTGCGGACGTTCGTCATCATGGTGGTGTCCCAGTCCTCCAGCGTCATCTCCTCGAACGGCCGGGCGATCAGCACCCCTGCGTTGTTGATCAGGACTCCGATCTCGCCGATGGCGGCGGTGATCTGCTCGACGGCGCGAGCGGCCTGCGCGGCGTCGCCCACATCGGCGCAGGCGCCGGCGACGTCGATCTCCTCCTTGCGGAGGTCGGCGACCAGCTCGTCCATACGGGCGGGAGTGCGGGCGCAGACGCCGACGCGATAACCGGCGCGGCCGAGCGCGAACGCCGTGGCGCGACCGATTCCCTGGGTGGCGCCGGTGACGAGAGCTGCGGTGACTGGCGGCATGGTGTGAAGTTAACGATTCAGCGACGAAGCGCCGACACCTGGCCCGACAGGTCGTCCAGCCGGCGGATGATCTCCTCGAACCGGTCGGCTTCGCTGCTCATCGGCTTTCCTTTTATGTACATCGTGCCGTTGGGGTAGAGAACCACGCTGTCCACCTCATCAAGCGAATCGAAGCCGCGCTCGTGCGCCTTGGCCAGGAGCTCGCCGGCGTTGATGTGCAGCCGGCTCATGCGGTGCTCATCCAGCTCCCCCTCGTGCATCAGCGACACGTCCCGGTCGGTTTTCCAGAGCAGCTCCTTCGACGGTCCCCGGTAGTAGACGCGGATGAGCGCTGCGTTGACGGCGAGCAGCGAGAGAGCCCCGATGATCCCTCCCGAGAGCGAGGTGTCGTTGCCGATGATGGCGTTCTGGACCACGTTCGACAGGGTGAGCAGGACCACCAGATCGAACGGGTTGAGCTGGGCGAGCACCCGCTTTCCGAACCTCCGGAGACAGAAGACCAGCACCAGGTAGACGATGACGGGGCGAAGGATCTTCTCGACCACCGATACGGGGTGCGTCATGGTGTCGGGGACGCCGAGGTCGAGGAGATTGCCGATCAGCGTATGCCAGTCGAATGAGTGCATCGTGCGGCTCTCCCGGGATTAGCTTCAGACGATGAGTGTACCCCTCGGGCATCCGATAGTACGGCCGAACCGTCCCAGCCGAAAGCCTGACGAGCCCCGGCCCGGATGGCGCGAGCGGCTCGACGCCGTGAAGCACGTGCCGCGGCTGCTCAAGCTGGTGTGGACTACCGAGCCGCGCTATGTGGTCGGGATTTTCGTCCTCCGGATCGCCCGCTCGCTCATTCCGCTCGCCGTGCTCTGGATCGGCAAGCTCATCGTTGACGAGGTCGTGCACGCGGTGGGTCTCGCCGGCTCGGGCGTGGCGGTCGACTGGGCGCGGCTGATCGAGCTCCTCGCGATCGAGCTTGTGATCGCCCTGGTCGGGGAATGGCTGGCCCGGCTTTCGTCGCTGCTGGAGAGTCTGCTGGGCGACCTCTTCGCCAACCGCACCAGCGTCGAGTTGATGCGGCACGCCGCCACGCTCGATCTGGAGCAGTTCGAGAACGCGGAGATGTACGACAAGCTCGAGCGGGCGCGGCGGCAGACGGTGGGCCGGATCGGGCTCTTCACCCTGCTCCTCTCGACCGTGCAGGACGCGATCACCATGATCACCCTCGGCGCGGCGCTCGCGGTGTACGTCCCGTGGCTCCTGGTACTGCTGGTGATCGCGGTGCTGCCATCGCTCCTCGGCGAGACCCACTTCGCCTCGCTCGGCTATTCACTGCTGTACTCGTGGACACCCGAGCGGCGGCAGCTCGATTATCTCCGGTATATCGGCGCCAGCGACATCTCGGCCAAGGAGCTCAAGCTCTTCGGGCTGTCCGATTTCCTGGTGGAGCGGTACGGCCGGCTCTCGCAGGACTTCTATGATGCCAACAAGAATCTGGCGGTCCGCCGGAACCTGATCTCGTCGCTCCTTGCCGTGGTGGGAACGCTCGGCTACTACGCGGCGTATGCGGTGATCATCTACCTCACGGTGGTCGGACACCGGGGGCCGGCGGGGTTGTTCACGATCGGTGTGCTCACCTTCCTCGCCGCCTCCTTCCGCCAGAGCAGGGACCTGATTCAGCGGGTACTCCTCTCGCTCTCGCAGGTCTTCGAGCAGAGTCTCTATCTCGAGGATCTGTTCAGCTTCCTCGCCATCGAGCCGCGCATTCTTCCCAAGCCCGGCGCTCCGCAGGTGCCCAATCCGATCAGGCACGGCTTCGTCTTCGAGGGCGTGGGATTCCGGTACCCCGATGCGGAACGGTGGGCGGTGCGGGGACTGGACTTTGCCCTGGCGCCGGGGGAGCGGCTGGCGCTGGTGGGGGAGAACGGCGCTGGAAAGACGACGCTCGTCAAGCTCCTGGCCCGGCTCTACGATCCGGCGGAGGGACGCATCCTGCTCGACGGGGTGGATCTCCGGGAGTACGACCTGCACAGTCTGCGCCGGAATGTCGGCGTCATCTTCCAGGACTTCGTGCGGTATGACTTTCTATTGAAGGAGAACATCGCCGTCGGCGACATCGAGGGACTCGGCGACGAGGAGCGGATCGAGGCGGCGGCGGAGCGCAGCCTGGCCAACACGGTGGCCGGCCGGCTGGCCGGATCGTACAGTCAGATGCTCGGGCGGCGGTTCGAGGGGGGCGTCGAGCTGTCGGGAGGGGAGTGGCAGAAGGTGGCGCTGGCCCGCGCCTACATGCGCGATGCGCAGCTTCTGATTCTCGACGAGCCCACCGCGGCGCTCGATGCGCGGGCCGAGTACGAGGTGTTTCTCCGGTTCAGCGAGCTTACCGCGGGGAGGATGGCGGTGCTCATCTCCCACCGCTTCTCGACGGTCCGGATGGCCGACCGGATTCTGGTCCTTCGTAGCGGCGAGATCGAGGAGCAGGGTACCCACGAGGCACTGGTGGCCCGGGGCGGGCTCTATGCCGAGCTCTTCCTGCTCCAGGCGGCGGGTTATAGATAGGGGACGGACCGGTCACGGGCGCTCGTTACCTTCGCGGGGAGTTGAGCTTACCCCCACGCGGAGCGCGGCGATGCGACGATTCATCCTGGCCCTTCTTGCCTTCATCGGTCCCCTGGCCGGAGGCCTCCATGCCCAGCGGTTGAGCGGCAATCCGTTCCCGACCATCGAGGAGCCCGTCCCGGCCACTGATCCGTCGATTCACGCCTTTCCGCACCATGAGGTCCATCCGGCGCTTCTTGCAGCCGGCGGAATTCTCGGCGGGGCGGTTGGCGTATTCGGCGGGGCGCTGGCCGGAGCGAAGATCACCCAGAATGACTGCGAAGATTGCGCGCTGGTCGGCGCGGCGTACGGAGCGGTCGCCGGCGGCAGCGCCCTCCTTCCATTAGGTGTGCATCTGGCGAATGGGAGGCGGGGCAAGCTGGGGCCGTCCTTGCTGAGCTCGCTGGCCATCGGTGCGGCGGGGCTGGGCGTGGCCGCAGCCTCGAACTCGGTGGATGTGATGATCGCGGTGCCTGTGCTGCAGATTATCAGCTCGGTTCTGATCGAGCGGGCGACGGGGCGAAGGCGGCAGGAAGGTGGGAACTGACGCCTATTGCAACGGCTTTCCATATCTCTGCCGGCTTCTGAGACTCGCCTGTCATGCAGTCGAGAGGCCGATGATCGTGCCGGGTTCGTTCGCCGGCACACTGGTGTCGCACAAGCAGTCACAAGGTGGGTTTCCACGTCACCGAAAGGGCAGAGCCGTCGCATTTCGTTAGCGGAGGTGCCCAGATGCGACATTCCGTGACCAATCCGGCCATTCCCCGAATTCTTCCCGACCGACAGCTTGCACACTGGATCCACATCCGATCGTCTGACAGTCGTGGCAATGAGGGCTTGCCAACGGACACGCCGCCGGAATAATTCAAGCTCCCCCACCCCTCATTCGAGTTCGCCGACAGGCGATCATCAACGTCACATGGCCATCATCGTAACGCTCGGCGGCATGGCGCCACACGGCGCCGCCGCGGCACAGGCCATCCGTGCGTTGGGCACGCTCATCGTGTGCACGTCGGTGACGCACCTGGTGAACAGGGCAAGCGCGGGAGACGTGAGTGCCGTGGTACTTCCCGCACTGGAGGGAGCCGACCATGCGAGTCTGGTGGAGGCCGCGGTCGAGCTGAGGCGCCGACACCCGATCCTCTGGATTCTGCTCTTCAGTGGGCAGGCGGAGAGCGAGCAGCGGGCGCTCCCGGAGCTCGCGTCGCTCTCGATGCGTGTTGTCCTCGTGATGGCGTCGATTGGGCTTCTGCGGAGTACCCTCGTGCGCATGCTTGCCACGTCCACAGCGGGGATGGCTCCGCTCGAGATGGAGCTGCTCTTTTCGCCCTACGCACCGCGTCACGTGAGGAGAGTTTTCGAGAGGCTCGTGGCAAACACTCACCGTGCTTATTTACCGAGCGATCTGAGTTCGGACCTGCATGTGCCCGGGCGAACGATCCGAGGGCGTCTGGCCCGCTCCGGATGGCCGCCGCCTCGCGAGCTGATGTCTTGGTGCCGGCTGCTGCATGCGACCTTTCTCCTCGACCTGCTCGAGGTCCCCACCAAGCAGGCGGGGGCGGCGCTGGGCTATCCCTCGGCGGCGGCCCTCCACGTCTCCATCAGGCGTCATTTCGACTTGAGTACCCGGTCGTTGATCGAGCATGGAGGCTATGCTCACGCACTGGTCAGCTTCGAGGAGCGGTTGAAGAGCCTTGGCGCGCGCCGCCGGGATTTCGAAGGTGGCTGACTGGCCGTCTGCGTCGGGTTCTCGCCGTCCCAGTCTCTTGCCATTCGCGGTCCCATCTCGTAGCAATGACAACGGGTCATCCGAGCGCGGATGGGCCTCTCACAACGTGCCCACATGCACTTCCGACCTTTCCCGGACAGCGTGCCCGGCGATCGCTCGCAGAGTCGGGTGACGGTAGCGATTCTCGCGACCGGCGCGGACGCCCAGATGGCCGCCGCTGCGGAGCTCGAGGGCGTCGGGCGGCTCAGGTACTGCGAGACCGCCGATGCGCTCACCCGCCTCGTGGCCGACGGCGATGTATCGGCGATCGTGACCGAACCGCGTGATGCCGCTGGAGTTCCTGCGTCCTCGTTCGTTGCTCTCCTCCACGATCGAATTCCCGAGATTCCCATCATCGTCTGGTTCTGGCCCACCCCCGCCGGTTTCCGGGAAGTGCCTTCTACGCTGGCGGTGGGCGCTGCGGATTGTGCCGTGCGGGGTCACGACTGGCTTCCGGCGGTGCTGCACGCCGCATGGGAGCCGGCGTGGCGTCCGGGAGCCATCACGCCACTACTGCACATCCTTCGTCTGCTGATCCCGCCGGATCTCGAGGAGTTCGGAATCATCTGCGCCGTCAAGGCGTCGCCGCGTCTTACCCCGGCACGAGTGGCCGAATGGATGCGGATCAAGGAGCGAACGCTCCGGGACCGTTTGCAGCAGGCCTCGCTTGCGCCGCCCTCGGTGTTTCTCGACTATGCCACCGCGATTCACGCCGCGTTCCTCCTCGACGAGGCGGGGCTCGAGCCCGAAGTGGTGGTCGACCGTATGCGGTTCGGCAGGACGCGCTCCCTCAGCGCCCTGCTGCGTCAGTTCTCGGGCCGCCACGCGCGAGGGGTCCGCGAGCATGGCGGATTCAACGCGATGCTCGCGCGGGCCGAAGCGTCGCTCCGCCGGGACGACCAGACTCACGATAGTGAGGAGAATCGCCTCATCGACCGTTTTCTGGCGGATGAGCTGAGTCCCGTGCAGCGCGTCGAGTTCGAGCGATGGCTCGCCGTCGCGCCTCCGGGTGTCGCCGAGGTGCTCGAGGGCGTCCGGCTTCTCCAGGGCGAACGGCCGCAGACACCGGAGGACGTCCGGGCGCGCCAGCGCGTCTGGGCCCGCCTGCGCCGCGAGCTCGGCCGCGGGTTCGGGAGCTGAGCCGCTCCTTCGCACGGAGCCGCTGATCGCCGTGGTGCCGGAGCGCGGCATCTCCTGCCGAATCCGGTTTGGTTTGCCGATCTTCGTCGTTGCTCCTCCCCGTGCCGACTCCTATCGTGCGCCACGCGATTCAGGAGAAGGCGATGATCTCTCCGGCAACAACCACCACGCTACCTCCTTCCAGCCGATTCGTGCGCACCAAGGGCGTCGTGAGCACGCAGCAGTGTGATACCACCGTGCTCCTCGACGTCAACGGCGGCCTCTACTACACGCTCAACGAGGTCGGCGGGCGAATCTGGGAGATGGTCGGCGAAAATGCGTCGGTGGCCGAGATGGTGGAGCGGCTCGCCGGAGAGTTCGACGCGCCCGCGGAGCGGCTCGAGGCGGATACGGGCGGCATGCTCGCGCGGCTCCTGGGAGCCAGCCTCGTGGAGCGCGCGGGATGAACGCACCGTGGAAGGACGGAGCGTGGATCGAGGCCCGGAAGGCACTGCTGGGGCAGCGCAGGGCGCTCGCCACGGGGCTCGCGCTCACCCTGGTCAACCGGCTATCCGCGATGGCCGTGCCGGCGAGCTCGAAGTGGGTGATTGACGACGTAGTCGGCAAGCAGCGCGGCGATCTCCTTCCCTGGCTGGCGGCGGGTGCCGGGGCCGCGGTCCTGCTGGAAGCCGGAAGCGCATTCGCTCTTTCACAGGTGACGGGCATCGCCTCCGAGCGCGCGGTCGCGCGGCTCAGGCGGCAAACGCAGCGACGCGTCGTCGGGCTCCCAGTCGGATTCTTCGATCAGCAGCGGACTGGTGCGCTCATGTCGAGGATCATGGTGGACGCGGAAGGGGTGCGCTCCATCGCCGGCAGCGGATTGATTGGCCTCGTAAGCGGAGCGCTCACGGCCATGCTCGCGCTGGGCGTCCTGTTCCATTTGAACCCCGGGCTCACTGGCGTGCTCGTTGTGGTGCTGATCGGACTCGCCGTCGGACTCGCCGTCGGATTCGGGCGTCTCTACCCGGCATTTCAGCGGGCGAGCGAAGCGGCAGCGGAGACGACCGGGCGGCTCGCCGAGGCGCTTGGCGGGATCCGGGTGGTGAAGGCGTACGCGGCCGAGCGGCGTGAGGCGGAGGTCTTCACGCGCGGGTCGCACCGGCTCCTCCGAAGCTACGTCCGAGCTCTCACGGGTGCCTCGATCTTCACCGCAGGCAGCACGCTGGCGGTCGGAATGACCGCGGTGATGCTCATGATGGTCGGCGGGCTCGCTGTCGTCCATGGTTCGATGACCGTCGGAGAGTTGGTGATGTACGTCTTCTTTGCCGCTCTTCTGGCGATGCCGCTGGTCCAGATTTCGGCGAACGCGAGTGAGATTGGCAAGGCATGGGCGGGACTTGGGAGAATTCACCAGCTCACATCGCTGGAAACGGAAGCGGAGGAGGATGCGGGTCGGGCGCCAGTGCCGGGTGTGACCGGTAGCGTGGACTTCCGGGACGTCTCCTACGGTTACGGTGCGGAGAAGCTGGTGTTGAAGCACGTCACGCTGCGAGCCGAGGCAGGGGCCACGGTCGCGCTGGTCGGGCCGACGGGGTCGGGCAAGAGCACCGTGTGCCGGCTCCTCGCTGCGTTCGACCGTCCGACGAGCGGCCGAGTGCTGGTCGATGGGCGCGATCTGGCCGGCGTCCGGCGCCGCGCCTACCGACAGCATCTTGGGATGGTGCTGCAGGAGACCTTCCTCTTCGACGGCACCATCGCGGAAAACATCCGGTACGGCGCGCCGGGGGCCGCGGACACGGCCCTCCACGCTGCCGCACGGCTGGCGCACTGCGAGGAGTTCATCCGGCGGTTGCCCGATGGCTATGACACTCGGATTGGCGAACGAGGCGTGAAGCTTTCCGGGGGGCAGCGTCAGCGCGTCGCGATTGCCCGGGCGCTCCTCAAGGATCCGAGGATCCTCATTTTCGACGAGGCGACCTCGCATCTCGACAGCGAGAGCGAAGCGTTGATCCAGGATGGGCTCCGCGCGCTGCGCCGCGGACGGACGACGTTCGTGATCGCCCACCGGCTGTCGACCGTGCGGGATGCCGACGAGATCCTGGTGCTCGAGGGTGGGGAAATCGTGGAGCGGGGAAAGCACGAGGAGTTGTTGGCGGTAGGGAGGAAGTATGCGATGCTCGTAAGGATTCAAACAGGATTCGCCCGTTGTTGCCGCTCTGATGTGAGTATTGGGCCCGGATCCCTGAAAGACAGCCATGTCATCGGGTGAAGTCGTAGGGCCGCCGACCTACGTTCGTGTGCCCTCTGTAGGCATTTGCCTGGTCACGATCTTCAGACTGAAGCTGCTCCTAAGCCTTCAGGGTCTTGGACCCGCCCTCGCTTGGGTTCGCGGGCATGTTGGGCATGCCCCTTCACCGATCGTTCCAGATCCGGAGAGTCTGCGGGCCTGTGAGCGACGATTGGCTTCCGTTGCTGCCCTCTATCCCGGTCGGGTCCTCTGCCTGGAACAATCGCTGGCCCTCTACTGCTTGCTTCGTAGGAAGGGAATAGCGCTCACCTTCGTCTTGGGTGTTCGCCCTTCTCCGTTTGCTGCGCATGCTTGGGTAGAACAGTACGGCATTCCGATAAACGATGTCGATGAGCATGTGAGATGGTATACCCGTCTACCAGGAATGCTTCCATGAGAGCGGTCGCCTGCCTTATCCCCCGGCCGAGATGCTTGGTCTCCGAAGACATCCGCCGAGAACTCGAGGTGGTTCCC
>JBOHSC010000057.1:0-10128 GCA_050733115.1 Gemmatimonadales bacterium | reverse complement strand
CACCCGTCTCGAGAGAATACTCGGCGCCAACGACGAGCAGTCCTTCGTCCTGGATCAATTGCTCCAGCACCTCCGAACCGTGGCGCAGGTGGTTCGCGGAGGCGCGAATATTCAGCCGCACCGCCTGCCGTACCACGGCTTCGAGATCGCTCCGAAGGCCGGTATCGAGCAGCCCTTGGACTGAGGGACGCACACGGTCGACGATCGCCCGCAAGTTCCGGGACTGGCTCCCGCCCGGTTGCTGCAGCTCTTCCAGAGTGGCCAGGATAGCCCCGCACTGTGTGTGGCCGAGCACGACGACCAGCCGCGTGCCGTAGCGCGCCGCAGCGAATTCGACGCTGCCCACCTGGGATGGAGCAACGATGTTGCCGGCAACGCGAATGACGAACAGGTCTCCCAGACCCTGATCGAATACGATTTCTGCGGGCACGCGCGAGTCCGAACACCCGAGAATGATGGCAAACGGCTCCTGCGCCGCCGCCAGCTTGGCCCGTCGGGCCTCGCTCAGGAGCGCGTCGGAGCCGTTCACATTCGCGGTGAACCTGAGGTTGCCATCTCGCAGCCGTTTGAGCGCCTCGCGTGCTGAAATCATCGATCCGCCGGTTCGGGGAACCGCCCATGCTTGAACAGATGAAACCACAGCCGCCGGTCGGCCTCGCTGAACACCTGCAATTCTTCAAAGATCTCTCGCGCGAACTCGACCGGCCCGAGTCCGCTCGCCGTGATGAGACCCCGGTCGCGAACCGCGAGCGCGTCGACGTAGCGATGCGCGCCCACATACTCGGGGACCATCCGCTCGAGGTAGGCCAGCTCGTTGCTCGTGTGGGCGTGGGCGTCCAGGAGTCCGGCTCGTGCCACCGCGAGCGTGGCCCCGCAGATGGCCGCAATCGGTACTCCTGCGCGGCGCAGCGCCATCAACGTGTGCTGGATCTCGGCCCGCGGATGGGGCCCTTCCCACATGTCTCCACCCGGCAGGACGAAGAGCCGGACTGCTGCAGGGTCCACCCTCTCGAGCGGCCGATCCGGCATCACCCGCAGCCCACCCATCGAGCGGACGGGGGCCTCGCCGAAGCCGACGGTCACCACGTCCAGGCCACCGGAACGCCGCAGCTCGGCCATCGCGAACGCCGGCTCCCAATCGGCGAAGCCGTCGAATACCAGAACGTGAACAGCGGGAATCATATCGTTCTCTCTGTAGCCAGGCACGGGTTCATCGCGGCACTACCCGCACGCGTGTCTCTATTTCGCCGCCGTCATCCGCTGAAGCACCCGCGCTATCCCCACACCGATCAACGCCGCCGCGAGACCGATCCCGCCCGCGATGACGACCTCGAAGGGCCACAGATTGTGAGACGTGGGATCGCGAGTCGTCTCGACCTGGACCCGCCCGAGTACGGCGAGCACGAATCCCGACGTCACCGCCAGCACTGGAACCCAGAACCTCTCCCTGAGGAGATAGCCCGCCAGCATCCCGGCCAGAGCCCCGAGGAGCAGCCAGACCGACGCAGCCGGATTCCCCGGCATGCTCACTTGCTTATACGGAATGGGCCAGAGGGGGAGGCCGCAGGCCAGGAGCCCGGCGAGGGTGGCCACGACAAAGCGTAAGCGCATGTGAGCGTTGGCTCGGCGTCTGGAGGTGAATGGTGAACGGCTGACCAGCGCGTCACTGCGGTCGGTGCAGGCGCGTCAGCACCCGGTCGAGGGCGGCGGCGAACGCCTGCCTGGCCCGAGCATCATACGGCGGCGGGCCGCCCGTGACGATCCCTGCCAGACGCGCCTGATCCATGAAGTCGCGCACCGAAAGGCGCTCACCGATCGTTTCGGCGGTGTGCTCTTCACCGCGCGGATCGAGCACGGCAACCTGCCTCGGCACGAGCTGCGCGGCCAGCGGGACGTCTTGCGTGACTACCAGGTCACCGGCGCTGGCGTGGCTCGCGATGTACTGGTCAGCGACGTCGGCGCCGCCATCGACCCACACGGTGGTCACGAGCGGATTGCCCGGCGGCGCCTGGAGCCGCTGGTTGGCGACCAGGACGGTTTCGATCGCCAGCCGCCTGGCCGAGCGGAACACGAGTTCCTTCACCTCTCTCGGTGCCGCGTCCGCATCGATCCAGATTTTCAGACTGGAGTCGCTCCCAAGGTGATGTTTGCCCGGTGCCCCTACGAACGTACGTCCGGCGGCAAACCCATGTCAGGTGCCGAGGTAGAGGACGCCGTTTCTCCTGAGGCGGCCGTCGCCGCCAGGTCCTGCCGATAGTAGTCGCGCAAGGCATCGTAGAGCACTGGTCTCTCTCGCTGCAGCTCGGCGGGTCGCTCGAAAAACGCCTCGGTCGCGACGGCGAAGAACTCCGCCGGATTGGTTGCCCCATAGTGGTCCAGCACGCCCTGGCTCCCGGCCTCGGCCTCGCGGCTCAGGCGCTCGAAGTCGCGCTCGAGCATGGCGCTCCACGATGAGAGCGCGGTGGCGTTGGGCAGCCGTGGCGTGCCGTCCGCCTGCCCACTCGCCATATCCAGTTGATGGGCGAACTCGTGAAGCACCACGTTCTGACCATCCCTGGGGTCGGCCGCCCCAGCCAATGTGCTGTCCCAGGCGAGAATCACGACGCCGTGTTTCCACGACTCGCCCAGCGCGGGGTCGTCGTCCCCGGAATCAGCGGAAGGGGTCCAACTGAACCGGCGCGGGCGGAACGTGCCCGGATAGATGAGCACAGTGTCCAGGTCCGGATAGGGGTCGCCCGGCTGCTCCAGAACAAGCAGGCAGGCATGGGCCGCGATGACGACCTGCATGTCCTCCGTGAGCCGTAATCCGGCGCACCCTTCCCAACGGCAGCCGTGGATGAGCTGCTGCATCTTCTGCAGAAGGCGCTCGCGTTGCGCTGGCGTCAGCCGCCGGGTCAGCGGCACCTGGGACTGCAGAATGGAGCGCCAGAAGCTCGGGATCGGCGGATAGATCGACGGCCGCGCGCTGCGTCCGAGGAGCCGCCGGAGGAACGCCGTGCGGCCCACGGCGAATGCTCCGGCGAACATTCCGCCCGCCAGCAACGTGACCAGAACCTGGGTGAGCATCGCGGTCTCGCCGGGGTCACCCGGTGGACTGCTTCGCGGTCGCGGCATCGAGGACGCGAGCCGAGCAAAGACCCTTGGGTGTCCAATCGGTGGCGTGAGTCGATCGTGGCTGGGTCATGGTGAAGAGCCAGATGCGACCGAGCGATTCCACCACGGCGCTACGTGCACGGTCCAGCCCAGCGCTACGGCCACGAGTGCCGTCCGAGTCACGAGCCATTCCCGCCGCAAATCCATCGCACCTCCTTGAGGTCCATTTGCCTGCTTTCGCGCCGCGGTCGGAACCGGGCTGCCGTCACGTCTCGGGGGCGCCGAGCCCCTTGCCCTCTCGCGATCGAGCCAGAAGCCGCTCGGCGAAATCCAGCCGCTCGTGTGTCTCACTCAGCTCTCGTCGAAATGAATCGAGCTCGTGCTCCAGCGCCTCCACCCGCCCATCAAGGGGGCTCACGTCCGGCCGACGGTTGCTCCTGGCAATAATGCTGGAGATCTTGACCAGGCCACCCATGACGATGGCGGCAATGGGGATGAGCAGCGCTATCGTGCCAGCGTCCATGTCGCTCTTCTCCTTTTTCCGTGGGACTCTCCTCAACCATACTGGCACCCGGTTTGCGAGGGCGGTAGGCGTTCATGCCTCCGGGGTGCGTCCGCGCGCCGCGACACGCCGCGTTGCCGCGGGACTGGAGAGCTGCCTGAGTGCGTCCTTGCCCACCCATCGCGGCGCGGCCTGCGGTGACGCCGCAAGGCGCCGTGCCACCGCCAGCGCGGCAGCGTTGAGCTCGGGATTGCGCTCCCCGATTGCTCGCAAGGCCCAATTCACCGACTTCTTGACGAAGTTGCGTTCGTCCTCGGCCGCGCCCTCGATCAATGGGTGCCATGCATGATCTCCGTGAAGGGCGGAGTGCGCCCTCTGCTACCGGCCGTGCGTCCCCGACAGATCCACTATGGCCTCGATCTCGAGCAATAGATCCGGGCGTGCCAGGGTCGCGACCGGAATGAGGCTGTTGGCAGGCGGAGCCGTGGCGCTGAAATACCGGCCGCGGACTTCCCGTAAGGCCGGCAGGTTCTGCAGGTCAGTGATGAATGTTGTCGTCTTCATCACCTCGTCGAATGAAGCACCCACGCTCGCCAGGGCCCGCCGCAAGTTCGCGAACACCTGCTCGGCCTGAGCATGAAAGTCCTTGCCGCCCACCACTGCCCCGGTGCTGTCAAACGCGACTTGGCCGGCGATGTACGCCGTTCGACCATCGGCGGCAACCACAACGTGGGTATAGCCGGTCGGGCGCGTCAGCCCGGGAGGATTGATGAATTTCGGGGCCGGCGCTTGGGCGAACACTGCCGGCCCCGGCATAAGCAGGAGAACCGCGGACAGCGTCATCACCAGAGCACCCAGACCCCCGAGCCCCACTCGCGTTGCACCAGCATGGATTCTCTCCAGGAACATTGTGGTGCTCGACGCGCTGGCCCGCCCGAATCAGGCAGTCGAGGCCGTGCTCACGAGGTGCTCGGATGCGCGGCCGTGGACCGCAACCAGCATGACTCCCGCGGCGTACACGAGCAGGTCCGGACGCCACTCGCCTCGAGCCCCATGAAGCACGACGGCAAGCCCGAGGGTCACGAGCAATACGGCGGCTCCCAGACGCAGAGTCCGGGGCACCAGGAACGCGACGGCTCCGAGTGCCTCGACCGAGCCAATCAGCCGGGCATGAAGGTCGGTGGGCCCGAGATGGAGCACGGTGTGGACGCTCCCCCACAGTAGCGCCAGGCCAAGAACCAGATGAAAGGCCAGAAAGGCACGCCGAAGGCGCTCCATCTGTGACATACCAGCCCTCCTTTCGTGTTCCGCCTGTCAGGGCACACATGGTTGATTCTGAAACTGGCTGCATCTCGCAGCGTACGGAGCCTGCCCTTTCCGCAGTCCCCGCGTCGTCAGGCGCACTCACCCGGGGGCCGACATGACCGTCGATCGGGTGTTGCTGTTCCTCGCACCGCTCACGCCCGCCGTTCTACCAGTTGTCGTCTTCGTGTGGCACCGCACACGGAGGGAGCTTCGGGAGATCCGCAAGGAGCTCGTCGAGCTGCGGCAGGCGCCGTTGCCGCTGGACCCACGCCTCGACGGCCTCATCGAGGCCGTGGACGCGATTGGCGCCGAGGTGAGCCGCCTCACCGAGGTCCAACGCACGACCGTGCGGCTCCTCGCGGAACGCGATACTGTTCGTCCGCGAATCGAGCCGGGTTCGAGCTCTCAATGAGGCGCAGAGCGGAATGCACGAGTCAGGTGTTGCCGCTCCGCGACCGGCGCCCTTTTCTGCGTCGCGCCACCCCAAGGGAGCGTTCGACCCACGGGCGAAGGGCCTCCGGATCCTCGAGCAGGTCCTCCGGCACCGCGTAATACTGCATGACCTCCTCGCCGGGCCCCCCTGGGCGGAACGGGCCCATTCCACGCGCCTCGAAGTCAGGCCGAGTGGTATCATCGACCTTGAAGTAGACAGCATCCTCGTCGATGATCGCGAAGAAGAGATCGCCGCTGTAAATGCCCACGCCACCAAACATGGCGCGATCTCGCACGCTGGTCGCGGTGCGGGCCAGCTGCTCGAGCACGAACCGGCGGAAGCTCGGACTAACGCTCATGCGGTGCCCGTAGAGCCGCCGTCGCCCACCGTGGATCTTGAGAGCCATGAAAGACCTCTAACATTCATTTTCGCGAACCTCACGCACCCTCAGAGGCGGAGCGGCTAGGCGCTCGCGATGTGGGCGAGGGTGACGATCTGACCGGCATGACGAGAGGAGTGCTCGGCGGCGTGGAAGACGAGCCCCAGAGTGGTGGAAGGCAGCCGCTTGCGCCCGACTTCTCGGGGCGCCAACAAATCTTCGGAGGATACGGGCCGCGGAGCCAGACTTCAGGGGGAATCGTCACGCGTGGAAGCTAGTGAATCCAGCGGCACGTTGCATCCCGACGACGACCGGAGTATCGGTTGCAAGCGACCGGGGCGTGAGTCAGCCGCTGGCGCCGGCCGCCGGCTAGAGACCGAACTGGCGCAAGTGGTAGGTGACATGCCGGTAGGCCCAGCGATACCAGTCTCGCGGGGACATCGCGCCAAACACGAAGTGACATCCAGCCAGGGTTGTGGGGGCCGCCACGGCGAGGGCCTGCAGGCTGGCGATAGCCCGCCCGCGATCCCGCTCGAACTCCCCAGGTTGCGTGCCGGCGATTCTGGGATTGACTCCCGGTCGAGTCTGCACACCCTTGGGCCACGGCACCGGGACATACAGCACCAGCCATTTGAGCATCGGGTGGGAACCGGCAAGCGGAGGCGGCCCGGGCGCGATGCGGGTGCCCAGGACGGACTCATGGGCGTCGCCGAGATGGCAGAGCATTTCCCCGGCCGTAAGGGTACCCCAACGGCGTGGAGTGTCCGGGCGGAGCTGGTGGAGTCGCCCCACGAGAGAAGCCATGGTCTTGCCGTCCGTGATCGTCCGCATGGATCTCAACCCACAACTGGGGAGCCGAACACGGTGCGATAAATCACATGCCCTGGGCGTCGCTTCATGGCAGCGGAATTCGAATGGTCATCGACTCGTGGTGGCCGACTCGGCACGGAACCCCTTCACCGCTGCCCCCCCAAGGCCAACGAACAGCGCCAGCACGATGAGCTGTGTGACCACAAATGGCGGTTCCTTCTGGGTCGGGGCGGAGACGAGGAGTGCCGGAAGTCTTCGGAACAGCTGCACCAGCAACACGAAGACGTTCAGGTAGAGCGCGGCCATCGCCCCCACGACGTAGACTCCGCGCCAGGCCCCGGTAAGGTGTTTCCAGTATCGTGCGAAGATCACGGCAGGCAGGATGACGAGCGAGATAACCCCGACGGCGTGGGACGGCAGGAAGGTCACGAAGGGAAAGCCAAACCCGCTGACGTTCGTCAACACCGTTGTCAGCAGAAAGACGCCGGTCCAGCCGTCGAGCCGCCTCCCGGCGACGAGCCCTCCGGCGACCACCAACCCCGAGAAGATCCCGATGAGACTCAACCCAACGTGAATCAACGTCAACGTGATGTTGTTTGAGATCATCGGCGTGTCCTATTGGAAGAGAGCGAGCTTCGTAAGGCTCATTGGATCCTCCGGATTCGGGCAGCGTGAATCAGGCGGTTGCCTCCCGGTGTGCTTCACGCAGGAACAGAAACAGGGGCAACGCCAGGGACACGCCCACCGTCAAGAGTGCGGCCAGAGGCATCCACAACCGAGGCACCCCCGACCTGCGCCCTTCAACCCGTATGAAAAGCCAGAGAACCACGGAGGAAACGATCACATCCAGGGCGAAGAACCCGCTGATCCGGTTTGCGAACAGCTGCTGGACGATGAGCCGGAAGTCCAGGCCGTGCTCCCGGAGAAACGGGATGAACTGGGAATAGGGCGCGACGACACCAACGATACCCAGCCCCAGATACAGGCTCTTCGGTCTCATGAGGACCCCCCCGCCAACTTCGGTTCCGCGGCAGGGGCCGACGAGCGAACCCGCAAGGAGCGAAACAGTGTGCGTGACGCTTTTGCCACGTCCCGGACGGCTGTCTCAAACGCCCTCTGATTTGCCTGCGAGGGTGCGCTGAAGCCGCTGATCTTGCGAACGAACTGGAGCGCGGCGTCGTGGAGCTCCTCATCGCTCGGCAGGTGCTCGGCATGTCGGAGCCGCCTGATGTTCCGGCACATGTAGGTCCTGGCCTTTCGGTCGTGCTGGTGCAATCCGTCTGACGAGTTGAGCCCATCAGGTGGTGGGGCAGGCATCTTCCCGGTTGACGTCGTCATGCCGCACCGGCCGCCCGCTTGACCCGAACGGGCTCGCAAAGCTGAAGGCAAAGGCGGTCGGGCCATGCTGTTCGAGATGCGCCAGCCGACCCACCGCCTCCCCCACAGTCGGCCGATGGCCGGCCGGCACCCACCACAACGTGGCGTCGCCGTCCTCGGTCTGGAGTCGCCAGACGAAACCGGGGCTCGCGTCCGCCAGTACGTTGATCTCGGCCAGACGGCCGACGAACTCCGCCATCACAGGGTCCGTCATCTCGCCACGGGCACGCCCGATGTTGACCTGGGCGAGCTCGAAGGTGCTTTCGGTCACCGTCACTCCGCGAGGTTGGGGCATGGCTGTCCCGTCCACCTGACGCTCCACGCGACGGATGCAGGCGACCCGCCCGCAACACACTAACCTTTGTTCCGCTGTCGACTACCGCAAGCCGGCTCGTGCCGGAGTTCCGCCCGCCGCCAATGGCCCCGCCACTGCTGCAAAGACCGCGTACGCACCCAGCGCAGTCCAGGCGGCTGCTTTGCCCGTTGCCGGCGGTGGGCCGAAAAAGATATAGGCCTGTATGGCCAACATGACCAGCCCGAACACGACCATCCACCGGCGCGGCGCGGCGACACCGCCGAAGTAGAGCCACATCCCGGGTGCCCAGAAGACGTCCAGCAGCTGGACCGCGACAAACAGGACCCAGAGAGGTATCGAAGGGTCGATTCTCTTGGCGGCGAAGCTCACGCCGTAGTGTCCGATGAACATTGTCCGGTATCCGGCCTGTCGTTTACATGGGCTCGTCAAAGAGCATTAGCCCCGCTCGGATTTCGCCTCGGCCGCACGCTTTGTCCATTGCCACAGGCCATTCGTGATCGCCGTCGGCAGTCGACAACCCAAGGCCCGGGCCACTATCACAATCTGGCCTCGGTGATGCGCCTCGTGAGCCACGAAATAGGCGAGAACGTGCCCTACATCGAGCGGAAGATTGCGCCAGGTGTAGGTCGAAGGCGCCGCGATGCTGCCGCCCTGCTCACAGCCGAGCGTGAGCAGGTGGAGGATACCCCGACTGCTCCGTTGCAGGGCCGGCACCAGCTCCCGACGCCCGACGCGCCGTCGGTCGACGCTGCGGGGCACGGAGACCCCCTGTCTCTGGCCCAAGGTCTTGATCCACATGCACCGGGCATTGTGCAGGTGGCCCGCGATCATCCGGATAGTCCGACGAGGCGCCCCTGGAACGGTCGCCGCCCATAGCTCAGTTGGCAGGTGTTCGACCAGGAAGACCGTCACCCGATTGTTGGTCCGCCAGGTGTTCAGGATCGTGTCCCGCAGGTCAGAGGTCACCTCAACCGACCTTTCACCGAACGGTTGGACGTACCCTAGGTCAGGTTTTCCTGAATGAAACGCGGACTGAGATGTACGTCGACCTGAACGAGAGGTGCGTCGCCAATACAGCGGAAGCCATGGATCTCGCCGGCCTTGATGACGAGAATGTCACCGGCGCCGGCTTCGAATTCCTCCCCGTTGACGGTCCAGAGGCCCCGGCCTTCCCGGACGAATTGGACTTCGTCGTACGGATGACGATGGGGCCCCGGCCCACGCCCGGGCAGGGCGCTGAGGAGGAAGACGGAGACATTGACGTCGCCGTTCTCGGCCCCAACGAATTGGTGGGAGCTGCCTTGAAATGACAGGTCCTGCTGACGGACACGAAACATCACGCCTGTGCTCCTCTGGAGGTGGGTTACCGCAAGACGGCAACGGACGCCTGCGCAAGACACAACTGGATCTGCCGACCACTCACCTGGTCGCCGTCCTCACCACCCGTCAGGATGGGAAGTCGCTGAAGACGAAACGATAGCCTGGCATTGCCGCATCGTAGCGACTGTGCGCGGGGCACCGCTCCAGGAACGCTGAACCCTGCAGGTGCTCCTCTACGTGCCATGGGCCGAGTCTCCGATTGAAGGGCTGGCAGACTACAGCTTCTAGGCCCTGGCGCCTCGGGTCACCGGCGGCCTGCCGGTCAGTCAGGTCCCCGCAGCCAAAGTCCGGGAACATCTGCCACCGAATCCACCACATGCGTCTGTGGTCCGGCGCTCAACGTCGCGCGATTGTGCGCCCCGGTCAGTACTGCGACACGATAGGCTACCCCCGCATTCCAACCCGCTTCGAGATCCAGCACCGTGTCGCCGACCACTGCGACCTGGTGCACGTCCGGCACCCCGCTCCGCTCCATGGCCTGAAAGATCATGAATGGAGCCGGGCGACCTTGCGAGACATCCTCACTGCATACC
>JBOHSC010000056.1:0-4655 GCA_050733115.1 Gemmatimonadales bacterium | reverse complement strand
CTCGAGGGTCTGAAGCGTCGAGGACATCGTCGCCGTGGTGGCGGGCCGCCGCAGCATCCTGGCTGAGATTCGGGCCGCGTCGGCGGCGGTCAGGGAATGGCTCACGGAGAAGACGCGCGATTTTCTGGCAGATCCGATGAGTGAATACGCGATCGACGGCGCCCTGCCGGATACTCGGTTCGACCCGACGGTCGCGGATGAAGCCCGAGCTCGCTTTGCGGAGATCGCGGCGTTGACTTGTGTAGACGAGGAGTCCCTGCTCACTCCGCAGACTCGTCCGACCCCGGGACTGCCGAGCCGGGTTTTTGCTTACCGGGGTGGAGCTACCCCCACGGGAGCGCTGGCGCATAGGGGGAAGCCGGCCCGCACGCGTCTTATAGAGTACCGTAACCAGCGCGGGGCGGAATACCGGGCCACGAGAGGACGGCACGCTTCGCTCAGGGTCACTCGTGCAGGGAGAACCGCGCGTGGCGTGCATTCTGGTGATCGAGGACGAACCCGTGGTGCGAGCCATCACGCGCCGGATGCTCGTCGAGAACGGCCACCAGGTCGTGGAGGCGGGAAGCGCGCATACCGGCTGCGAGGCGCTCCGGGAAATGCACGTGGACCTCGTGCTCACCGACGTCCACCTCGGCGCTGACGACGGGATCACCACGATGTCCCAGATCCGGCGCTCGCACCCGGAGCTTCCGCTCATCGCCGTCTCCGGCGGATTCGAGGGCGAGGTCTCCGATCGACTCGAGGACGCCGGACTCCGCGCCGGGGTGCGCTCGCTCGCCAAGCCGTTCACCTGCAACGATCTGCTCGTCGTCGTCGAGGAGGCGTTGGCGGGCTAGCTGATGCACACGCGCCCGCTCGAAGACAGCTTCTCCGCCACCCTGGCCACCGAGCTCGACGTCCTCCACCGCGCCGGCCTGCACCGCTCGCTCCGGCGCGTGGAACGGCGCAGGTCCGTCGAGCTGGTGGTGGATGGTCAGCCCGCAGTGGACTTCGCCTCCAACAATTATCTCGGCCTCGCGGGCGACTACCGCATCGCCGAGGCCGTCAGCAGCGCTCTAGCCACTGGAGCGACGGGCGCCGCGGCGGCGCGGAGCATTGCCGGCAATCACCTGCTCCACGAGGAGCTGGAGGAGGCCATCGCCCGGCATAAAGGTGCCGAGTCGGCGCTGCTCTTCGGCTCGGGCTTCGCGGCCAACGCCGGGGCGATCCCGGCGCTCGCCGGCCGCGGCGACGTGATCTACTCCGACGAGCTGAACCACGCCTCCATCATCGACGGATGCCGGCTCTCGCGCGGAACCACGCGCGCGTTCCCGCACGGCGATCTCGACGCGCTGGCCGGCCTGCTGGAAGAGGATCGGGGCAAGTACCGCCGCCGGCTCATCGTGGTCGAGGGGGTGTACTCGATGGACGGCGACCTCTTTCCGCTCGACCGGCTGGTCCCGCTCGCCCGCGAGCACGGCGCCGCGATCTACCTGGACGATGCGCACGCCACCGGTGTCATGGGCCGGACCGGCGCCGGCACCGCGGAGTACTGGGGTATGGCGCACGAGGTGGACGTGCACATGGGCACGCTCGGCAAGGCGCTCGGCGTGTCGGGGGCGTTCATCGCCGGATCGGCGACCCTGCGCGACTTCCTGATCAACCGGGTGCGCTCGTTCGTCTTCACCACCGGCACGCCTCCCGCGCTCGCGGCCGGCGCGCGCGAGGCGCTGCGGATTGCGCTGGAGGAGCCGTGGCGCCGGCTCCGGCTTCACGCGAACGCGGCGCGGCTCCGCGCGGGACTCGAGGCGATCGGCCACCCCGTGGCCCCCTCGCTGCCGGGGCACATCGTGCCGATACTGGTCGGCGATGCGCGGCGGGCGACGGGAATAGGCCGGCGGCTGCTCGACTACGGGTACCTGGTGGGGGCAGTGCGGCCGCCGAGCGTGCCGAGAGGCAAGGCGCGGCTCCGGATCACCATGAGCGCGGCGCATTCCAACGAGCAGATCGACGCTCTCGTCGGGGTGCTGAGCGAGGCGCTCGCCCTGACGTGGTAGCCCGGCCTCAGTGGTGGGCGAGAGGTCCCGCGAGGGCCGCCCCGGAATCTGTCCGCCGGTAACGCCAGCCCACGATCCCCTTCCCCTTTGCCTGCACGGCGAGCTCGGCGGCCTAGTCCCGCTTGAGCGCAGGGACTGCCACCGCCTCGGTCGCGACGACGGTGCTCGCCGAATCCACGAACTCGAACGTCAGCGCGACCGGCGCCGGCGCAATCGGCTTGCCGCTCACCGTCTCCGCCGAGCGGCCGGTGGTGAACCGCTCGACGGCGACGCCCGTCGCCAGGCCGACGAGCTGCTTAGCGGGCTCGACCGCCTGGTCCGCCTGCTTGGTGAGCTGGTAGCCGGCGACCAGGAGCCGCAGGGCCTCCGGATTCATCGGCTCGATCTCGAGCAGCTTGCGCGCGGCGGCGATGAGCGTCGGGCCGTCCTCGAGCGCCTGATAGCTCGCGGCCAACCTGTAGACCGCGTCCCGGCTGTAGGGTGCCGCCGCCAGTACCCGCTCGAACGCCTGGGTGGCATCGGCGTACTTCTTGTCGTCGTACAGATTGATCGCCGTGCGTATCGCGTCTTCGGGCGTCGCGGCAGGCGAGTCGCCCACCTCCCCCCTCCAGGCCGCGCGCCTCCTCCGTGCGCCCGATGGCGCGTAGGAGACCGCGAGCGCGCGCTTGGCGTCCTTGTCCTCGGGCACCCAGCCGAGATACTTCTCCAGCGCCGCAGCCGCCTCCTGGTGCCGCTCGGCGCGCTGGAGCATCGCGGCCAGATTGTGCGTCGCCTGGTTCCGCTCCTCGCTCATGCCGGCGCGATCGGCGGCATCGGCCGCGCGCGCGAAGTAGACGATCGCGCTGTCGGTCTGGCCCCCGTTCGCCAGGAGGACGCCCGCGCTGAGCGCCGCCTGCGGCTTCTCAGGGTAGATGGCGCCGGCCTCACGGTACAACGCGAGGGCCGAGTCGTCGGCGCCGCTCTTGGAGAACTCGGTGCCCGCGTTGATCAGCGGGGCCTAGATCGAGTAGCGGAGCGCCTCGAGCGGCTCGGCGCACTTGGGCGAAATCGCCACGGCGCGCTTGAGCGCAGTGTCAGCGCCGGCCACGTCACCTGATAGAGGTAGACCTGCGCGAGGGTGTACCACGCGATGGAGCTCTTGTACTGCTTCTGCTTCACGATCCCCTCGAGCAGGCTCTGCCTTGCCTTGTCCAGCTCTCGGGCGCGCTTGGCGAGATCGTCGGTGGCGAGCGCGTCGTGCAGGCGGATCTGGCCGTCAGTGGTCTTGTAGTGACTCCCCTTGAGCTGACAGAGCGGGTCCTTTACGTGCGCCCACACACGGCGCTTGGCTTCACCACTCCAGCGCAGCGACTCGCGGAGCGTCAGTGAACAACGTCTTCACCAATTACAGCTAGGGCCCGGGGCGATCGGTGATGAGCGACCCTTCGACCCTGAGGAGGTCGTGAACCACCAGCTCATGGCGATCCACAGCTATAAGACGCGCGAAAGGGGTTGGGCCCCTATTCAGGGCACTGGTTCAGCGACCTGCGCAAGACTTTCAGCGGGTCCCGGTCCGCGCCGCCGCGCCCGTCTCCGGCAGCAGCGTCACCCGCACGTACCGCGTCAGATCCAGGTACCGCTGGGCGGCACTGCGAATGCCGTCGCTCGTGAGCCCCTCGAGCTGGTGCGGCAGATCGAGAATGTCCCGGAGGCTCTCCCCGCTCTGATCCGCCGCCGCGAGCTGCGCGACCCAGAACCCGTTCTGCCGAAGGTCCGTCTCACGCTCCCGAATCGCCGTCTCCTTCAGCTTGGCCAGCTCGATGCTGGTGGCTCCGCTTCGCCGCAGCGTGTCGATCTCCGCCAGCACGACGTTCACCAGCTCGTCCACCCGCTCGGGCGCGGACCCGAACTGAATGGAGAGATTGTACTCCGGCCTCGGCACCCGGGTCGTCTGCGCCCTCACGTTCACGCCGTACGTCCCGCCCCGCTCCTCGCGGAGCTGCTGGCGCAGCCGCAGATCGAGCACGTCGCCGAGGCTGGTGAGCGCGAACCGCTCGGCCGGGGTGTACTCGACCGGCCCAGTGAATACGAGTCGCGTCTGGCTCTGCGGCTCGACGCCCTTCCGCACCTCCCGCCGTACCACGCCGGCCGGCGGCGAGATTCCCAGGTCGCGCGGCTCCTCACCGCGACCGAGTGCGGGCAAATTGCCGAGGTAGCGCTGGACCAGCGGCCGCACGCTGTCCACGGCGAAGCTGCCGACCAGCACGAAGGTGAACCCACCGGCATCCGCGAAGCGGTCGCGGTAGACCGACAGCGCCTGACCCAGGTCGAAGGAGTCCACCGCGGCCAGCGTGAGGGGTCGAGTGCGCGGGTGATACTGGCCCAGCGCGGCCTGCAGCGTGTCCTGAAACACCGCGGACGGATTGACCCCTCGGTTCGCCAGCGCGGTGCGCACCTGGCTCTGGAACGCCCGGAATGCCGACGAGTCCGCGCGCGGCGCGGTGAAGTCGAGGTAGACGAGCTCGAAGAGCGTCCGCAGGTCGCTCGGCGAGGCGGAGCCCTGCAGGCCCTGCTGATAGGTGCCGATGTACGGCCCCACCTGCACCCGCGCGCCGGCGAGCTTCTTCCGCAGCTCAGTGG
>JBOHSC010000055.1:0-4374 GCA_050733115.1 Gemmatimonadales bacterium | reverse complement strand
CCGCCACCCGGACGCCGCTCCGTGTCAACATCGAGTTCGTTTCCGCCAATCCCACCGGCCCCCTGCATGTCGGCCATGGCCGCGGCGCAGCGCTGGGTGACGGCATCGCCGCGCTGCACGAATGGACCGGGCACACGGTCACCCGTGAGTTCTACATCAACGATGCCGGCGTCCAGATCGACCGGGTGGCGCAGAGCCTCTGGGCGCGGGTGCAGGAGGAGGTCGGCAGGCCGGGGGAAATCCCCGAGGGCGGTTACTTCGGCGAATACCTCCGCGAGAACGCCCGCGAGGTGCTGGTGCGGGAAGGCCGCGCCTTCGCTGACCTGCCCCCCGACGAGGGCATTCGGCGTTGCCGCGTGCTCGCGCTCCAGGTGCAGCGCGAGGAGCAGGACCGGGATCTGGCCGACTTCGGCGTCCACTTCGGCGTCATGACGTCCGAGCAGGCCCTGTACGACGGCGGCAAGGTCGACCGCGCGCTGGCCCTCCTTGCCGCGCGGGGCCTGACCTATGAGGCGGAGGGCGCACTCTGGCTCCGCACCACGCAGTTCGGCGACGACAAGGATCGCGTTCTCCGGAAGGGCGATGGCAGCTATACCTATCTCGTTCCCGACATCGCCTACCACATCGACAAGCGGGAGCGCGGCTTCGACCACGCCATCGACGTCTGGGGCGCCGACCACCACGGCTACATCCCGAGAATGCGCGCCGTCCTCCAGGCCCTCGGCTACCCCGCCGATTTTTTCGACGTGGCGCTGGTCCAGCTCGTGAAGGTGGAGCGGTCGGGTGAAGAGGTGAAGATGTCCAAGCGCTCCGGCCAGTTCGTGACCCTTCGCGACCTCTTCGAGGAGGTCGGCGTCGATGCCGCCCGCTTCTACTTCCTTCGCACCAAGGGTGAGACGCCCATGGTGTTCGACATCGACCAGGCGCTGAAGCAGACCGACGAGAATCCCATCTTCTACGTCCAGATGGCTCACGCCCGTCTGAGCGGGATCTTCCGCACCGCGGGCCGCGACGCCGAGTCGGTCGAGGGCGATCTCGATGTCGCGGCGATGCCGGCTCCGCAGGATACCGAGCTGCTCAAGAAGCTCGCCCTCCTGCCCGAAATCATCGAGAAGTCGGCACGCGAGCGGGAGCCGCACCGCGTCACCGTCTACCTGCACGAGCTCGCCACCGCGGTACACTCCTGGTATCACCATACGCGTGCCGTCGGCGCGCCGGAGGGTGCGGCCACCGAGCGGGCGCGGTTGCTGCTGGCCCGCGCCGCGCGGATCACCCTCGCCAACGCACTCACACTCCTCGGCATCTCCGCCCCCGACCGGATGTGAACAGATGAGCCTTCTCGTGGTCGGCAGCATCGCGCTCGATTCCATCTTCACACCCTTCGGCGAGACCGCCGATGCGCTCGGCGGCTCCGCTGTGTATTTCAGCATCGCCGGGTCGATCCTGCATCCCGTACAGGTGGTGGGCGTGATCGGCAGCGACTACCCCGTGGCCGAGCTGGAACGCCTGGCACCGCGTGGCATCGACTGGTCCGGGGTGGAGCATGCCGAGGGAGAGAGCTTCCGCTGGAAGGGGAAGTACTCCTACGACCTGCAGAGCAGGGAAACGCTCGAGACGCGACTCGGTGTCTTCGCCGACTTCCAGCCCAAGCTCCCGCCGAAGTTTCGCTCGGCAAGGTTCCTCTTCCTCGGCAACATCGACCCCGAGCTCCAGGTCGGCGTGCTTTCGCAGGTCGAGAATCCGAAGATGGTCGTATGCGACACCATGAACTACTGGATTCAAGGAAAGAGGCCGGCGCTGCTCGACCTGCTCTCGCGCGTGGACGTCCTGATGGTCAACGACGGCGAGGCGCGCGAGCTGAGCGGCGACTGGAACATTCATCGCGCCGGCAAGTGGATCCTCGACCATGGCCCCAAGCGGGTCGTCATCAAGCAGGGCGAGCACGGCGCGCTCCTCATCGGTGCCTCGCGCACCTTCTACGTTCCCGCCTTTCCGCTCGAGAACGTCTTCGATCCTACCGGCGCGGGCGATGCGTTCGCGGGCGGATTCATGGCCTATCTCGCCCGCACCGGCGAGGTGTCCGACGACAACCTCCGGCGCGCGATGGTCTACGGCGCCACCATGGGGTCGTACGCGGTCGAGCAATTCGGGATCCGCGGCTTCGAGCACGTGACGCTCGCCGACGTCGAATCCCGGGTGCGCGCCTTTCAGGACCTCACCCACGTGGCCATCGCGGAGGCGCTGGCGTGAGTCGCGAGTACGCCTCCGCGGGGGTGGACCTGGTGGGCGCCGGCGCCGCCAAGGCGCGAATCGGTAAGCTCGTCGAGGGAACCCGAACGGCGCTCTCGGCGGGACGGGCGGGCGCCTTCGGCGGAATGGTGCGGGTGCCGGCGGGAATGAAGAAGCCCACGCTGGTGCTCAGCACGGACGGCGTGGGCACCAAGGTGCTCGTGGCGCTCCAGGCCGGCCGGTACGATACCGTGGGTGAAGACCTCGTCAATCACAGCGTGAACGACATCCTGGTGCATGGGGCCACGCCGGTCGCGTTCATGGATTACATCGCCGGCTCGGGGCTCGACGTCGAGCAGATCGCCGGCCTCGTGGAGGGCATCGCCCGCGGGTGCCGCGCCCACGCGATGGCGCTCGCCGGCGGCGAGACGGCCCAGATGCCCGGGCTGTACCAACCGGGGACGTATGACCTCGCCGGCACCATCGTCGGCGTCGTGGAGGAGGACCGTGCGCTGCACGGCGATGCGATCGAGCCGGGCGACGTTCTCCTCGGCTACGCGTCCACCGGACTGCACACCAACGGGTACACGCTGGCGCGCCGCATCGTTTTCGAGCGCCTTGGGCTCACGGTGGTCGACGTCCTTCCCGGCACCGGCCAGACCGTCGCCGACGCGCTTCTCGCCGTGCACCGCAGCTACTTCCGGAGTGTGATGCCGGTGGTCGACCGGATGCATGGCGTGGCGCACATCACCGGGGGAGGCATCCCCGGCAATCTGGTGCGGATATTGCCGGCCCGGTGCGAGGCTGTGGTCGATCCCGATGCGTGGGACCTGCCGCCGCTCTTCGCCACCTTGCAGCAGGCAGGGGATGTCTCCACCGAGGAAATGCGTGACGTGTTCAACCTCGGTGTGGGTCTCATCGCCGTGCTGCCACCCGATGCGCTGCCGGCGGCACAATCTGTCGCGCTGGCCGACGGGGTCGCTACCTGGCCGATGGGCGAGATCCGCCGTGGCACGACAGCGGTGCGGTTCGCTCGTTCCTGACGGAGCCGCCGATGCGTGCTGTACCGATGCTCTCTCTGCTGCTGCTCTCCTCGATCACGTCCCTAGGGCACGCGCAGGCCGCCGAATGTGATGGATTCTCCGGCAACGCGGGTCGCGTATGCACCGCCGCCGTCGATGCCACTCGCGCCTTCCATCCCGTCCTCGGCGGTCTCGTCAGTGGCGGCAATCCGATGCTCGGCAGTGGTGGCCCGCTGGGCGGGCCCGGGCATCTCTCGGTGGCCGCGCGAGTCAATGCCCTGCAGGTCGTGCTCCCCGATCTCTCCTATGACGGCAACGCCAGCACGGTGCCGGCTGGGCAGAAGGTGTACGCGCCCGCGCCGCAGGTCGAGGCGGCCGTCGGCCTGTACGGCGGGCTCGCCTCCGGTCTCTTCGCCATCGACGCTCTCGGATCGGCCCAACTCCTTCCGACCTCCGTCTTCGACGACTTCAGCGTGGCGGAGGGGGCGCGCAGGATCGGCGACGTGGCCCTCGGACTCGGATATGGCGCGCGCGTCGGCATCCTGCGCGAGACCGGACCGCTGCCCGGGATCTCCCTCAGCGTCATGCGCCGAGACATACCGACCATCTCCTACGGCAACGTCGGGAGCGGCGACGAGTTCCAGTATTCGGTGAACCTCCACGCCACCAACCTGCGGCTGGTTGCCGGCAAGCAGCTCGCCGTTTTCGGTGTGGCCGGCGGCATCGGCTGGGACAAGTACACGGGCAACGCGCTCATTCAGGTGCGAACGCCGTCGGTCACCCAGCCTGTCACGCAGATTCCGGTCTCCCTCAACAGCACGCGAGCCACGGTGTTCCTCGACGCGGGTCTCGATCTTGTCGTGCTGAAGCTCGTCGCCGAGGCGGGATACCAGACCGGCAAGGACCAGAAGCTCACCACCGACTTCCAGGACTTGGATACGAACAAGGGGAAATTCTACGGCGCGCTCGGTCTGCGCGCAGGACTGTAGCGCGCGGTGGACGAGCACGAGGCGATGACCCGCGCCCTCGACCTGGCATGGCGGGGCTGGGGCAGGGTACACCCGAATCCCCTCGTCGGCGCCGTTATCATCAAGGACGGCGACACGGTGGGCGAGGGTTGGCA